>CALMZT010000197.1 GCA_937870805.1 uncultured Chloroflexota bacterium | reverse complement strand
GCTCTTTACCAACTGAACATCGACGGTTGTGGCAAGCAGTTTGCCACGTAAAAGGTTCAACGCATGAAGCCGATTGTGTGTGCTGGGGCATCGGCGCTCCAGGTGAGGTGTGGTAAGACCTGCTGCGGTAGGCTGCACTGTGTGAGCCTGGAAGCCCCCAGCTTTAGCTGTGGGGAGTATGTCACAAACCGCATCGCTAGCAGTTTCGAACTGCCAGCGTCCACAACAGCGAGATGTTGCGTAAGGTAAGTATATTATTCGCAATTCAACATTACATGTCGAATTAAAGTTCCAATCGAAACTCAAATACAGCCCGTTCTATGCTATCCTGAAAATGAACCTCTTTGCGTCCTTTGCGCCTTTGCGGTTCAGATTTTGATTGCTTTTGGCGAGCGTTGGTTCATGATGACTATGCTGCGATAACGCACACGATGAGGTAACACTGATGGCTTCACCTATCGCATTGACTGACAACTGTCAACTGAAAACTGAAGACTCCTACGCTGTAATCTCACTGCTTTTTCGGCTTACATCTTACGTTCAGGTTAGAAGTTGGTTAGCCCTTAACGTTGTTTTCAGCCTTTTAGCCTCAGAGACCAACTCTTAGCCAACAGCCAAATGAAACAATACTCTGCCTTGCCCCTGTTTTACAGAGAACAATGGTTTTCGCGCTATTTGCTCACCGTCGAAAGTTGCTCGTTGATCGTCCGTTGTCCGGCGTCCGCGATGATGTCCAACAGCCTATCCACATCGGCTTCCGTCGTGCGGAAGTTGACGACGCACGCCCGCAGCGCATACTGCCCATCGAGTTCAGTGCCTGTGAGGAACGCCTGCCCTTCTGCTTGCACCCGTTCGATCAGCCGCTTGTTCAGCGCAACAACATCTTCCACCTCTTGCGGCGCATAGCGGAAGCATGTCACGCTCAACGGTCCTGTCGCAATCAGTTGGAAATCAGCCCGCGCGCGGATTTTGTCTTGCAGGTAGCGTGCCATCGTAATGTCGTGGCTGATGAGTTCGCGATAGCCTTTTTCACCGATCTGTTGCATCACCAGCCACAGCTTGAGCGCTTTGAAACCGCGCGTCTGCTGAATGCCGAACTCGGCAAACCAGGGCAGCGCACGGTCATCGCGCAGATACGGCGGCACGACGCTGAACGTATCGCGCATTGCCTGCGCATCGCGCACGAACACGCAGCCGCATTCCACAGGTACGTACATCCATTTGTGCGGGTCAACGGCAAGGCTGTCCGCGCGCTCGATACCTTTGAACAAGCCCGCCGTCTGCTCCGCCAGAATACCCAAGCCGCCATACGCGCCATCCACATGAAACCACAAGCCTTCTTCGGCGCACAAATCGGCAATTTCATCCAGTGGGTCGATTGCGCCTGTGTTCACCGTGCCTGCGCTGGCGGCGATACAGACGGGGCGTAGTCCAGCGGCTCTATCGGCGGCAATTTGCGCGCGCAGTTTCGTCATGTCGATGCGATAATCAGCGTCAGTGGGGATTTTACGCAGATTGTCGCTGCCGATGCCCAGCAGTTCTACCGCTTTGATGATGCAGCTATGCCCCTGTGTCGAGGTATAGACGACCATCGGTGCGGATTCGCCGCTGAAGCCTGCGCCGCGTATGTTGCCATCGGTTTTGACGTGACGCATCACCGCCAAGCCTATCAGATTGGCAACGCTGCCACCGCTGGTAAGCAGCGCCATACTCTCCGCGGGGAAGCCCATGATGGTTTTCAGCCAGTTCAGCAGCCCATGTTCAACGTAGGTTGCCGCGTGATCGCTACCCGCCACGCTTGAATTGTGCGCCGCCGCCAGCAAATCCGCCAGCCACGCCAGCGGCGCAGAGGGCGAATTGACCCACGCGAAGAAGCGCGGGCTGTTGTTGCCCATCGGATACGCCAGCACATCCTCGACCACGCGATCAATCAACTGTGCGGGATCAGTGCCTTCGCTCGGCAGCGCTTGATGCATCAGCGACGCGCGCAGATCAAGCGGCACAGGCTGGCGCACAGGCATGGCGCGCATCTGTCCCAAACGTTCGGCAAGCAGGTCAATCACGCGGTAGCCTAAGCTGCGGAATTCTTCAGGCGATAGATCAACGCTCATGTTCATCCCCCTCATCTATAATTTCTCAACTATAGAGTGCCGATTGTAACGCAGCTAGCACCATCCTGGACATTAGGTAAGAACGTGCTGCCGCGCGCGTCAATCACACTATGAACGGTTTACTGAATACTGAGGACTCTGCACATGAATGACAACGCCCTACTCACCGCGCGTCGTGAAAAAGACGACTTCTTCAAGCGCCATCCGCAGTCGCCGCTGACGCCCGAACAGCGTGCTAAATTCGACGGTTTGCGCTATTTTGAACCTAATCCCGACCTTGACTTCATCGTGGACGTGACACCCTTTGACGAGCAAACGCCTGTGAAAATCCAGACGAGCACAGGCGACATCCGCACCTATACGCGCTACGGTGAAATTCGCTTCAACGTCGATGGTGAAGAACAGCGACTAACGATCTACGAGACACCACATGGCTTTTTCCTGCCGTTCGTGGACTCCAACGCCGACGGCGACACCTACGGCGCGGGACGCTACATCGACCCTGAAGAGGTTGGCGACGGCAAATTCCATATCGACTTCAACCAGGCATACAATCCCACCTGTGTATATGGCGATGGCTGGTCATGCCCCATCACGCCTGCCGAAAACCGCCTGAAAGTGGCGATTAAAGCGGGCGAGAAGATGCCGCAGGGCAAGTGGGTCCAGAAGGGATAATCTCTCATGCCAACAGTTTTGCGCGAAAGCGGCTATCAATTCATTATGTTTACTTCAGATCACCCACCAGCACATGTTCACATTCGGCGTGAGGGTAAATTGGCAAAAGTTCGACTTCAACCCATCGAATTCGAGCGTACAGGTGGCTTCAATGCGGGCGAACAGAGTAAAATTATAGAGATCATCCGTAAGCACCAAGAATTTCTGCTTATTGAATGGAATAAATTGTATCCGCCTGAGCAGGAGGAATCAGATGACGAATAGCAACAATCAGGTTATGGCTGTGGAGTTTAAAGAGGACAAAGTTTACCTTTGGCTGGAAGATGGTCGCGTCATCGGTAATCCTTTGGATTGGCATCCCTGGCTTGCACAGGCAACTCCAGAACAGCGTGCCAATGTCGAGATGTACGAGCTAAGTGTATATTTTCCTGATTTGGACGACGGACTAGATGTTGAGGAAATGGTGAAGGGAATGCCACCTCGTCTATCCGACAAGAAAACGCTGCTTGCTCCTTGAAAAGTAGATTTATACGTTCTGCGCCGAAACCTTTTGAAAGTGGCGAGAAGATGCCGCAGGGTGAGTGGGGTGAAGTAGTCTCAAGTGACGTATAATAGGAAGTAATCACAAGCGTTAGAGGTGATTGGGGAATAAGGATGCTTGCTGAACAGCAAAAATTCATCAGCGCCGACGAATTTTGGGAACTGTTGCAACGCCCTGAAAACGCCGACAAACGTTGGGAACTCATCGAGGGAGTCATTCACGATATGGCAGGCGGAACAGGTGGCGAACACGGCGAAGTTACACATCAAACTGGACGCTTGATCGGCAATTTTGTCGCAGAACACAAACTGGGGCGCATGACAGCCGCCGAAACGTGTTATGTGCTGTTCAAGAACCCCGACGGCAAAGACACCGTTCAATGCCCTGATATCGCCTTCGTGACGCTGGAACGCGCGCCCAAACCCTTCGCGTCAGGCTATGTGCCGTTCGCACCTGACCTCGCCGTCGAAGTGATGTCACCGGGCAATGATGCTATTGTCATTCACAACAAAGTCCTCAACTACCTGCGCTATGGTACACGGTTGGTATGGATCATTTATCCCGACTCGCAAACCATTGTCGTGCATACCAAAGCAGGCGCAAAGACGTACACCGTTGATGACACACTTGACGGCGGTGATGTACTAGCCGAATTCAAGATCGCTGTGCGCGACATTTTCCCATCGTAAGCGTTACATACTCCCCGCTGAAAACCGCCTGAAAGTTGTTATTCGCGCGGGCGACAAGATGCCGCAGGGCAAAGCAGACCGAGCAATTCACCGCCGCGCGTAAACTGCCTATATACAACCGTCACGTTCTATGTCATAATACCCTCAGCAAAGTATGAACTGACTCCGCTTAATTCCGCAGATTTCGCTCCTGTGTTTATCACAATCAGCCGTTCTGCGTATTTGCTACATCACTCAGGCTGTGCTGACTTATTTAATTTGATACATACAGGAGTATGTCATGGCTAAGAAATTGTACGTCGGTAATCTGTCTTACGACACGACCCAGGAACAACTACAGGAACTGTTTTCGCAGGCTGGTGAAGTGCAAGAAATTGCGCTCATTACAGACCGTGAAACAGGTCGCGCGAAGGGCTTTGGTTTTGTCGAGATGGCAACCGAAGAAGGCGCACGTGAAGCGATTAAGCGCTTCAACGGCACGACGCTGGATAACCGTACCCTGACCGTCAACGAAGCACGTCCCCGTGAAGAACGTTCGGGCGGCGGTGGTTACGGTGGCGGCAGCAGCAGCGGTGGTTACGGTGGCGGTGGTCGCCGTGATAATCGTGGCGGCAACAGCGGCGGTGGTCGCCGTGATCGCTATTAATCGCTCACCCGTTTAAGCAGCAACCCCATCAGGCAGCGCAGGGCAGAAATGTCGTGCGCTGCTTTTGCGTTAACTTGCCGTTTTGACCCTTACAACACCAGTAGAACCCTTCGTCTACGGGAAAACTGCCTATATACAAATATTGAAAATTGTATAACAATGTATCTTAAGCAGGGTTTGAAACGACTCCCGGCTAAGGTGCTGCTCCTGAGTTCATATTCAGTCGCTTCCACGTTCTTGCCACGTCAACTTCCCTGTGTTCTCGCTCATCTACTCAACAGGAGTATTTCATGGCTAAGAAGTTGTATGTTGGCAATCTCTCTTACAACACCACTCAAGAACAACTGAATGAGCGGTGTTCAGAAGGGGGTGACGGGGAAGAAGTCACCATCATCACGGACGGGAAAACTGGGCGCG
>CALMZT010000196.1 GCA_937870805.1 uncultured Chloroflexota bacterium | reverse complement strand
CGTGGGCATCGAACTGCTGCTGATTATCTTCATCGCGCCGTCGTTCACGGCTGGCTCGATCACAGGCGAACGGGAGCGCAAAACCTACGATTTGCTGCAAACGACGCTGATGTCCAGCCCAATGTTTGTCATTGGCAAGCTGGAGTCGGCGCTGAGCTATGTGCTGCTGCTGCTGCTGTCGGCAATTCCGCTGCAAAGTATCGCGTTTCTGTTCGGCGGCGTCAGCGAATTGGAAGTGCTGCTGGTGTTCGTGATTCTGGCGGTGACGGCGATTGGCCTGGGCACGGTGGGGCTGTTCTTCTCCACATCCGTAGATCGCACGCTGTCGGCGTCGGTGCGCGCGTATACGGTGGCGCTGATTATCACGTTTGGCGTGCCAGTGGTGCTGTTCATGCTGCAAAGCCTGTTTTACGGCGTGTTCTACGGCGCGGGCGCGGCAGCCAGTGGTTTGCCGCCTGCGTTGGAAGTGGCGCTGGTGTACTTCCGCGATTTGCTCATCAGCCTCAACCCGATTTCGACGGCGGTGATTACGCAGGATATGCTCATCAATCGGGGACAGATTGCCTTTGGGACGTACACGCTGAGCACGACAGGCGGCACGATTCCCATCGTCTCGCCGTGGATTACGTTCACGATCATCTATCTGGTGACGGCGGCGGTGCTGGTGGTGTTCTCGATACGACGGATGCAGCGCATTGAGGCGTAGGTCAGCGGTTAGCTGCCATTAGCGATGAGCTGAAAAGGAAGTGCGCTTTTCTTGAAGCCATTGTGTGTCGTCCTGGCGTTATGGATGGCGCATAACGCGATGCGTGCAGCATGTTGGTTATAGTATTTCTGTAAAAATCCCCGTACAAGCAAAACCCATTTATGTAATTTGTCATAAACTACGAGTATCGCTGTTACTGCTGTGCTCGTTGTTTGTGGCGGGCGTTCAGTGTTGATGGAGGACATGAATATGCCGGACATTGGCTCGTTGATGAACAATATGGGTGGGTTAACGATTGCGCTGACCGTGATTCCATTTGTGATTGTGGCGCTGGTGCTGCTGATGATTGCGCGGCGCGGCAGCTCACAGGCGGCTGCCAGCAAAAATTGGGCGACGGCGAACGGAAGAGTGCTGCTGTCGCAAATTGAGATGCGGCGCTCGTCTGGACACCACGGCTCGTCACCGTATCCAGTCGTTGTGTACGAATATGAAGTCATGGGACGCCGCTACCAGAGCAATCGAATCAGCTTTGGTACGGAGGTGGGTGGCTCGATGGTCGCGCCGCGCGTGGTCAATCAGTACCCGGCGGGCAGCAGCGTCACCGTGTACTATAATCCGCTGAACCCCGCCGAATCCGTGCTGGAGCAAACATCACGTTCGAGCCGCGTGCTGGTGTGGGTGGTGGTGTTGATTCTGGCGATCCTGTTGTGTACATCTGTGATGACGATTGGCGCGCTAGGTTTCGCGGGACAGTGGGTAAACGATTTGATGTCGGGGCTGCCGAGTCGCTAAATGGCAAACAATGAGCAATGAGTTTACGATGGTGCTCAACTGCTTTCCTCTGCTAAAAAACACCCTATGAACTCGTTGAAACTTTTTGCCTAAGGATCAGTGACAAACAGAATAATGCTGCTTGCTTCACGTTCGCTTGAACCTCACCCCAACCCCCGCCGCTTCGCTTACTCTCGCTGGAACCTGGTTGGTAGCGTGATTGTGTGGCAGGGAGAGGGGCTTTCTACACCCGACCTGGCAAACGAAATTTTCTAAACCTACACAAATTTGAACTTAATAGTTTCAACGAGTTCTATGAAAAACACGTTTCGCCTTCAAGCCCACGTCGATGATTTGTATCGCCAGAAGCTGCTGCAACTGGCATTTAAGGCAGAATCCCACGAAGAATTTTCAGTGTGGAAACACAGCCTGCGCACGAAACTGTGCGAACTGTCGGGCATTGCGGGACGTACCGTGCCAGTGAGTGTTGAGGCGAAACTACTCAAAAACGCTAAAAAGTATTTTAGGACTTACGCAGTTGGGTTCACGAACAAGGGGTTTAAACCCCTTGTTCAAGCACAAATCGCGGTTCAACTGCG
>CALMZT010000195.1 GCA_937870805.1 uncultured Chloroflexota bacterium | reverse complement strand
CGCCGATGGCGAGCAGCTGTTGCTGGTGAGCGAAGATGTGGGGCGCCACAACACCCTGGACAAGCTGCGGGGCGCGGCGCTGCTTGGCTCGGTCGTCACCCGTGATCGCGTGCTGGTGAGCAGCGGGCGCATCTCGTCGGAGATGATCACCAAGGCGCGCAAGATGGAGGTGCCGGTGGTGGTCTCGCGCACCTCGCCAACCGTGATGTCGCCTTCGTCAATATCGGAGCGGATACCGCCACCGTTGGTGAGCGCAATTTGCGCGCCTGTATCGGCGCGCATTGCGTCGGTAATCAGGTTGCCGAGCGTGCATTCTTCAACGCGGCAAACACGGCGATCACCCGTCAGGAGAATATCTGTCGTAGCGCCTATGGGCGTCGCGCGCAGTTCCTCAATTGGTCCTGAAAGCTCGTCCATCAATGCTTGCATGTCGGGATCGGGTGTGATGTAACGCGACAAGAGGATCGTATCGCCGTTCCAACTGCTGATCACACCCTCGGCATCAAATACCACATTCAGGCGTCCCAGGTAAGTGGTGCGTTCACCTGCCTGTGCGTAGAGGATGGGATTGCCGTCTGCGCCTTCCATGACAATGGGGTATTCTCGTGTCGCTGCGGTATAAGCGTTACCCAATAAGGTATGGCTGTGCCCGCCGATAAAGATATCAACGCCTGTAAGCTGTGGCGCAAAGATAAGGTCTTCGGCGATGCCCGTGTGCGTGAGAAGGATAATCTTGTTGATGCCCTGTTCAGTCAGTGCATCAACTGCCGCCTGTGCTACCGCCACAAGATCGGCATTAAAAACCACATCAGGGCTGGCATTAGAAATTGACGCTGTTTCAGGAGTGGTCAAACCGATGACGCCAATTTGCTGTCCACCCACTTCTAAAATCGTGAACCCATCAACCAACTCATCCAGTTCAGGGAAAGCAGTGAAGTCAATGTTCGCGGCAACTGCTGGGAAATTGAGTCCTTGAACGAACGAGAGCAGCGTCTCTTCGCCGTAGTCAAACTCGTGGTTGCCGAGCGCCATTGCGTCGTAACCCATTAAGTTCATAATTTGCACGTTATCCTGTCCCTGATATTGGGTTTGATACAACGTGCCCGTGAAGCGATCACCACCATCGAGCAGCACAACATTTCCACCTTCAGCCCGAACCTGGTTGACAACCGCCGCTTGACGTGCCACGCCGCCGCTGCCATCGCTCTGTGGCTCGTGCCATGTGTGCGTGTCATTTGTGTGCAATACAGTCAGGCTAAAGGTGTCATCCTGTGCACTTACCGTGGTCAGCACCAACATCAGCAAAACTACAAGCACTGAAACTTTACAGGTCATGAAATATGCTCCTTCAGAATAAATTTACCGATTGGGAGTATGGAAATTTGATTTTATCGCAAGGGGTGGGAAATGTTAAGAAATTATGAAGAACAAAGCATGAAATGGCTTGTGAAAGTTATACAGGGGGCCAGGGGTAATTGGGTCCGGGACCGGGCTGGGGATATTTCTTCGACTTCAAAATACGGCGGATACGCGCACTAAAAGCGTTGATTTCCGATTCAGAGATCAGCCCACGCAGCGTCTTATAAAATTCGCTATCACAGTCTGACAGGGCTTGCGACAGTTTTTCTACATCCGCCAGAATATCATCACTCACGGCTTGACCCGCGAAATCCCAAATCACCGTGCGCAATTTATGGGAAGAATGAAAGGTGATGCCGTGATCGATTCCCCATAGATGTCCCTGCGCATCAAGGAGGCAATGTCCACCTTTACGATCCGCATTGTTGATGAGATAGTCAAACAGTGACATGCGCATCAACTGCGGCGCGAGGTCTTTATCGAATGAAAAGTAATTCTGTTCAGGATTGTGATCGACAAAAAATTGAATCGACCCCAGACCGCGCGACCCTTCGCGCAGCGTTGTCGGGGGCACAAGCTGCCAATTCAACTGTTGGGACACGATGAAAGCAGCAACCTCACGATAGCAGAGCGTGCCGTCGGGAAAATCCCACAATGGGCGCTCACCTTTTTGCGGCTTATAGACTGCCATCGTTGTAATGTCTTCATGGGCGACGCTGACCAAGAAAGTGTAATTGGAACTCCAGCGCATCATGCCGTGTTCGGTGTCAATTTTGCCATTTTTTAGCACTTCTAACAGGCGCTCAATCGTGACTGGAGTTTTCCTGGAATTGTCGTGATCGCTCATGGGTCTACGTCCAATAGTAGACTAACCTGCCGTTTTGTTTAGGGTCAGCGCGTCCTGATTGCACCATCGACATGGCTTGCTGGCTTAAAGCACGCATCTGTTCCCGATTGCACCACATCCGCACAATACCGGGATCAGGCTTGGCTTCTTCGAGCAGTTCTTCTTCCTCTGTCTGATCGACAACGACCAATTCCTGAGCGACCAGCACGACCATATCCCGATCTTCGTCATAGCCCAGCGCCATCTGTGCCACGCGGAATATCGGCTCAATCGGCTCACGCAAGTCCATATCAATTTTACTCAGATCGACCTCACTCTGCTTAAGAGGGAAGCGTTTTTCGAGGTCTTCGATGAGTTCCTTGATGGCATCGCTCAATGCCCACGCCTGCTCTTTTTCAATCGTCAGTGAAATAAG
The DNA here is from genome assembly GCA_937870805.1 of uncultured Chloroflexota bacterium. Classification (GTDB taxonomy): domain Bacteria; phylum Chloroflexota; class Anaerolineae; order Aggregatilineales; family Phototrophicaceae; genus JACAER01. The sequence goes on along the minus strand of CALMZT010000195.1, from coordinate 935 downwards.
CTGGCTGCCCTTGCCCGCTTGCAGGTGAAAGACGCGCTTCCCTTTTGGTCCAATAGTGCCGACGGTGACAAAATCTACGGGATTCAGTTCAATTTCTACACTTGGCATGTTAACCTTGCTTGGCGTCCTGTTCTTTTTGTTGTTTGCGTTCACGTTCCATTTGCGTCACGTGCGCCATATCGTTCATCGATGCAATATACGGGCGGCTGTGCCCTAATTCAAGGGCGCTGATTGACGCCGGTGCGACAACAAGGCGCTGGAATTGGTCAAGATGCATCCCTAAATAATGCGCCAACACCATTTTGATCAGATCCGCGTGCGAGACCACCGCCACCATCTCGCGCGGGTGTGCTGTGACCATCTGCTCAATCGCGTTCACAGCGCGTATCTGCACATCACGCATCGCCTCGCCATTGGGAAACACCGCGCGCGAAGGATACTGCTGTACCACCTGCCACATCTTGCGCCCACTCAGCGCCGCAATCGACTGTCCTTCCCAATCCCCATAACGCACCTCACCAATCTGCTCGTTCGTCTTAATGTGCAAATGGGGATGGTGCTGTTGAATCGCTTCCGCAGTTTCCATTGTGCGTTCTAATGGACTTGCATAGAGCTGTCTCAGTGGTGCATCTGCCAATCGTTTGCCGAGCGCTTCTGCCTGCGCCTTACCTTCATCATTCAGGTGGACGCCGGGCGTCCAACCTGCCAATTTGCCTGCCTTCACGAAATCGTTGACGGCGTGCCTCACCAGCAAGATAGTTGTCATGTACTGCCGTTCAGATAGAAGTCTAAATAAAAATGATAATATCATACATCGAATGCTACTACACAGTAGTAGAATAGCAAACTTCAGTAAGATTCTGATGAGATTCTGGCAATTCCCTAATGATTGGGGAGGCAGAAACGCGCAGGGCGTGTCGTGATGGGAGTGCTGC
>CALMZT010000194.1 GCA_937870805.1 uncultured Chloroflexota bacterium | reverse complement strand
GACTTTCGGAACGTGGGGATGATGCAACTCCACCCATATGAGATAGGCGCGTCCCGAAAGGATCAGCGCCATTGGATCGATCGCCAGAAACGGTGCGTGAGCGGGGCGATACCGAATCCGGAGTGCGGTTTGGTTGGCGCCAGCGTCAATTGAGAGAACATCGACCCGTTCGAAGCTTGAGAACAGGTCGACCGCTGGCCCAACAGGCACGGGGTCACCGAAGCTGTCTCCCGCGATCAGATCGTTGCCGGTCGTGGTGGTGATGTTGTCGGTGGCCACTGATGGGCTGGAGGACAGGTTCAGTGAGGGTACAACGACGCGGCTGGCACCGGCTGGTCTGATGGCGTTGGAGCCTGCGTGGATCACCAGCCGTCAAATCGAAGCTGCCCGTAAGGCGATGGTGCGCTACACCAAGCGTCGTGGCAAGGTGTGGATTCGTATTTTCCCCGATAAGCCTGTAACCAAGAAACCTGCGGAAACACGCATGGGCAGCGGTAAGGGTTCGGTGGAGTATTGGGTCGCCGTTGTCCAGCCGGGACGCATCTTGTTTGAAATGGGCGGTGTTTCAGAAGCGGAAGCTCATGAAGCGCTGCGTCTGGCAGCATTCAAGCTGCCGATCAGAACCAAGCTCGTGCGGCGTATTGACCCGATTTCGGGACAAGAAATCTCGCTGACGGTGGAGGAATAAGATGGATATCCGCGAAATACGTCAGTTGAGTGACGAGGACATCCTCGACGCTATTGAAGATCAGAAAAACGCGCTGTATAACCTGCGCTTCCAGAAGGCTTCCGGGCAACTGGAAAACGTGAATGCGATGCGGGATGCACGGCGGATCATTGCGCGGCTGAAGACCGTGCAGCGTGAGCGCCAACTGGCAGCCACTCGCGCAGAAGGCAACAAGGAATAGAGCTATGCCTAATAATCGTCGGCGGCTCGTGGGCCGCGTAATTAGCAATAAGATGCAGAAGACTGTGGTGGTCGCAATTGAGCGCCGCAAGCTGCATCCTGTGTATAAGAAAGTCGTCGGTTCGACCAAGAAGGTCATGGCGCATGACGAAAGTGATGCCATTATGATCGGCGCGCTCGTGCGTATTGTCGAGAGCCGTCCCTTGAGCAAGAACAAGCGTTGGGCTGTCGAACAGGTCATCGAAGAGTTCGAGGGCGAACTGGGCACGACCCAAACCGTGCAAGATGAACTCCGCGAAATGACCGGAGAAACAGAACAGGAAGGCGAAGATGATTCAAACTGAGTCTCGCCTCAAGGTTGCTGATAACAGCGGCGCACAGGAACTGCTCGTCATCCGTGTATTGGGTGGTTCCAGGCGGAAATATGGTTCAATCGGTGATATCGTCGTTGCCGCTGTGAAGTCTTCATCGAGCACAGGCAACGTTAAGAAGGGTGAAGTTGTGCGCGCGGTGATTGTGCGCGTCTCGAAAGAATATCGCCGCAAGGATGGCTCGTATATTCGTTTTGACGATAATGCAGCCGTCATTCTCGCTGGCGACGCAGCCAACCCACAGAATCCGAAGGGTACACGTGTCTTCGGTCCGGTGGCGCGTGAATTGCGCGATAAGGGCTACACCAAGATTGTGTCGCTCGCGCCGGAAACGCTGTAGGAGATAGAAGAAATGCAAAAGATCAAGAAAGACGATACCGTCGTCATCATCGCAGGCAAGGATAAGGGCGTACAAGGGAAAGTGCTCGAAGTCCGCCCGAAGGAAAAGCGTGTGGTGGTGGCTGGCGCTAACATCGTCAAGAAACATGAAAAAGCCCGTCAAGCGGGAGCACGTCAAATCGCCGCGCAGATTGTCGAAGCGGAAAATCCGTTGAACATCTCTAATGTCATGCTGTTTTGCTCCTCATGCGAACAGCCGACCCGCGTCGGTTTCCGCGTCCGCGATGATGGTTATAAGACGCGCGTGTGCAGAAAATGCAACGCCGATATTGATAAGTAAGCCGGAGCGAGGAAAAAATGGCTACACCAATTATGCAAGCCCGCTACCGGGAACAAGTTGCACCTGCGCTGATGCAAGAGTTCAATTATAAAAGCGTCATGCAAGTGCCGCGTATCACCAAGATTGTGTTGAACATCGGCGTCGGCGAAGCGATTGACAATCCCAAGTCGTTGGATGGCGCGTTGGAAGACCTGCGCCAGATCACCGGACAGCAGCCCGTGATTACCCGCGCAAAGAAGAGCATCGCGACCTTCAAGCTGCGTGAGGATAAACCCATCGGCGTGAAGGTGACGCTGCGCGGTGAGCGTATGTGGGCACTGCTTGATCGCCTGATAAATCTGGCTCTGCCGCGCATCCGTGATTTTCGGGGTGTGTCACCGTATACGTTTGATGGTCGTGGCAACTATACCGTCGGCTTGCGCGAACAACTGGTTTTCCCGGAAATTCAGTACGATAAGATCGACAAAGTGCGTGGCATGGAAATTTCCATCGTCAGCACAGCGCAGACGGATGAAGAGGGACGCCGCCTGCTGAAGTTGCTCGGTATGCCCTTCCGTGATAATTAAGAGGTAATCATGGCAAAGAAATCGAGTATTGCTCGTGAATCAAAACGGAAGTACGCCGTGCGTATTAAGAACCGCTGCCAAAGATGCGGGCGTTCACGCGCTTACATTCGGCGGTTTGCGCTGTGCCGTATTTGCTTCCGTGAATTGGCGCTCAGGGGACAGATCCCCGGCGTCGTGAAGTCAAGCTGGTAGGAGAGGCACCAATGTCCGTAAGCGATCCAATTGCAGATATGCTGACGCGCGTTCGTAATGCGCTGATGGTTGGCAAGACCCATGTGAGTGTGCCGACTTCCAAGATTAAACTGGATATTGCCCGCATCCTGAAGGATGAAGGTTATATCGAAGACTATACGGTTGGCGAAGAAACACCTGTAGCGCTGATTAACATCACGCTGAAGTATTATGGTGCGCGCCGTGAACGGGTGCCTGTGATCACGCATATTGAGCGTGTGAGCAAGCCCGGACGCCGTGTGTATCGTGCCTGCCGTGATCTGCCGCGCGTGTTGAGTGGCACGGGTATCGCGATTGTCACGACACCGAAGGGCGTCATGACGGCGCAGCAAGCGCGCCGCGAACGTGTCGGTGGCGAAGTCCTGTGCTACGTGTGGTAACGAGGAACTAAGTTATGTCACGTATTGGAAACAAAGCGATCACACTGCCAGCGAAAGTTGACGTGGCAGTGAATGAGAATGAAGTGGTAGTGAAGGGTCCTAAAGGCGAACTGCGTCAGTTCATCCCGGCAGGCATCACTGTCAAAAGAGAAGATGGCACAGTCGTTGTCGCGCGCCCGGCGGGCGAAGATGGAAAACCATCACAAAACCGTAATCATAAGGCGCTGCACGGTCTAACGCGCGCGCTGGTGAGCAATATGGTCACGGGTGTTTCGACGGGTTTCCGTCGCACACTGCTGATTGAAGGTGTCGGTTATAACGGCGACGTGCAGGGTAAAAATCTGGTGATGAGCCTGGGCTACTCGCACAAAATCATTGTTGAGCCACCGCCGAATGTCAGCTTCACCGCCGAAAACAAAGG
>CALMZT010000193.1 GCA_937870805.1 uncultured Chloroflexota bacterium | reverse complement strand
GGCACCTGACTCCCGCTTAAAGGGGCAGAAATGGCTTGAAATGGCGAATTTGAGGCATCATAAGACATGCCGGAGTGAACCAAGGCAGCGGCAAACACATCGGGATAACAGCTAGCGAGGATACTGGTCATCGCGCCGCCTGAAGAAATCCCTGCGACGTAAATACGACTGGCATCGACGCTGTAATCCTGCTGAACCTGATTGACGATACCGACGAGCAGTGAAGGTTCGCCGCTGTCACGCTGCTGGTTGCGATTGTCGTACCAATTCCAGCAGCGATGCGGGCTGCTGGCAGCGTTTTGCTGTGGGTACACGATCATAAAATTGTTTTCATCGGCAATGGTTCTCATGCCGCTGGCAGTTTCTAATTGATAAGGGTCTTGCGTACAACCATGCAGGAAGAGGAGCAGCGGCAGTTCTGTGCCTTGCTGATACGCTGGCGGGGTGTAGACGAGATAGTCTAACTTTCCCTGTTCATTTGCGTAGCTGGAAACCACACCAAAGCGCGCTGGCATGGAACTAATGTCAGGGATTTTGATCCTCATGAGGATAATATCCAGTATCGGCAGCAGCAGTAGGAGCGCAAGCGGAAGCAGGATGTTAATCCGTCTATCCCTTATTTCAACGTAGGGTTCGTAAAATTCCTCATGCCGCTCAATAGGTTGAGTAGTTTCCTCTGCGATCACGTCTCCAGTGGTCGAAACGAGCACCTTCACACGCTGGCTCTTGAGGGCGTGCAGAATCACCAACAGCACACAGGCTCCACCAAACGCCCCAATGATGCTCCACAGGTTAAAATCGGTGATGGTCGGGATACCCAACAGGTTAAAGAGAATGCCACCGATAAACGCCCCGATAATCCCAAAGATCACATTGGTGAGCAGGGCATAATTTCGCCGCCGTACCCGACTTGCAATCACACCGACAAGCGCGCCGACGATCAGCCACGCCAGCCATCCGATGAATGTCATCAACATACGTCTTTAATCTCCACATCTCCACGCACTGCACCCGAAGTTTACATAAATTCAAACACAGCGAACTACATACAACATCAATGCTAGTATTATACAGTGCGTTACGTTATTAGATACCCTAAAGTGGAGATTGCCGCAATTTATAATGTAATTCTTATGCTTATAGAATGAGGGTAAGGCAAATTTAAAGCGTAGCAGCGGGGTTGTAACTTCTGTC
>CALMZT010000192.1 GCA_937870805.1 uncultured Chloroflexota bacterium | reverse complement strand
TAATGATTCGGCAAACGGCGCACGTACACAGGCGCGGTGTTCTGTTTCAGCAGCTTATACGCCAATACCCGCAGCGCCGGATAGCGCTTCCCTGCCCCATCCTCCAGCCAGCGTCCGGGCGTGATGCGCTGGCGATCTTCAGTCAATGGCAGTTCATCGGCAGTTTCCCAATCGAAGCGCGCATAGGCGTAGACAGGTGTAGTCTGCACCTTGAGTGCGCGGTTGTAGCGCTGTACCGTGCGCGGTGATGCGCCGACACGTGACGCCAGCCAGCCGCGCGCGTACTCCCCCGGACGCCGTTCGATCAGGCTGCGATGCAGCGCCATGCGGTAGCGCTTGCCGGAGCGTAAATCGTCCGTGTGTATCGCGTCGGAATTTGAGCGCGAGACTTCAAGTAACGTGTAGAGTTCTTCGTATTCCGGCAAGCGATACACACGAGCCGGTCTTCCTTTTTTGACTCCTTTTGTCTCCCTACATGTCATGTTTTTCTCTATGACTATGGGAAATATCCTTTTTGCTGCAATTTCTGCCCATCTGCCACTGAGCGCTTGTATCACGCTGTATCTGCCGATGCCGTATGCCTTCGCAATCCGGGTCGCCTGTGCCTCTGTAAACTCTTTAACGTCTGCTGTGTATAGAGCCTCCAATAGGCGCGCTGTAGTGGCTGTTTTTTGCGTTTTGATGAGCTTTTCACGAATGCTGTTGGGTAAGCCCTCAGTGCTGTGTTTTGGCACTGTAGCGGCGTGTTTAAAGGCGCTGGTGATGGTTCTGGCAGCTTCCTTGCGGCGTTCGCTGCTGCTTTCGCTCCTGTGCTGCCATGAAGGGCGCTGCTCGGTGTGTATAGGGGTTAGTGCTTCGAGTGTGTGGGTAAGCGTCCAGCCGCTGCGTTGGGCGTGACGGCTGGCTTGATAGAGCGCGTTGTTACGCCCGATAGCCGGCGCGCTTTCGCGGTATAGATGGATGATGTCCTGTGTATGCTCGATGCTCTGTAGGTTGCTTTGCTGACGCTGTGGCTTGAGGAAGTGTAGTGCTTCGTAAAGTTCGTGCGGGGTGATCTCACGGATAGGTATGTTGTGCTGGATAGTATAGTAGCTGTCGTTGATGCGTGTGGGCGCGGTGACGACGTACTGCCCCTCAGCGCGCAGTTCGCCGCCGTGTACATTGATACCATAGGTAGTGAGGTCTGCACGCCAGTAGAGGTGTGGTGTTTGACGAATGGCAGATGTAATCGTGTACGTTTCCGTGAGTAGTGGAAACTGGCGGGCGAAGCGCTGGTAAGCCTGTAGATCGTCAAAGTCAAGGACAATCAGCTTCGACAGTCGCCCGCAGACGACGGCGATGCCACTAAACTTCTGGACATTGAACCAGTTGCTAACTTCTTGCGGAGTAGCAAAGCGTTCGCGGTATTCGTTCCAGCGAACCGCGGCGATCTTGGCATTGTGTGTATCTCTACCACCGCGTACCGGGATGATGGATAACCCCTGATTAAGTAACTGGTGTGCGGTCTCAAATAACGACTGTGTTGGGGGTTGGATAAAGCTAACCCACATATAATCCACCTTTTACGAATTTTTAAGGTGGCGATGGGTTGCCTAATCCGAAAAACTGCGATACAATGTGCTTTAGGTAAACGAATTTGTGTGATGTACTTCTTCAGGGTACTCACATCAGGCGTATTTTAAGCCGTTAAGCGCAATGAACACTTCACAGTGTCATCGCTAGGTTACAATAAGCCGAAACAAGCGCATAGTAACGCTAATTGGTTAGGTTGTTCCGCACCGCCTGCAGCAGCGTCCTCCCTCAAACAGGAGGACGTGTCTGTTTATAGTGGTTGTGTGACGGCAGGCGCAAAAAAGTATTTTGCCTGTGTCTACTCCTAAACCTTTTCTGACAAATGATCTAAAAAGCTGATGGGTTTGCGCTTACGCAGCATTGGGCGATTGCCGTTCGCTTTCCGCCACTCGACCCATTCTTCCATCAGTTCCGCCACAGAATCTGGTACGCGGTAAAAATAGATGACCTCCGTGAGAGGCGAGGCAATTGGGCGCGTAGAGACTTCAATCACGCCATTTTGCTCAAGCATTTTTAACGCGCGGTGATCGTAAGGGGTGAGCCGTCTTTTGCCGAGAGCAAGTGCGATTTGTAGACGCGATGCCCAACGGTTTTCAAAGTTGTAAACCGCTTCCAGTATGCGGATATAGTGTGGGGTCATTGAAGTGACCACTTCATCAAACTTGGCTACATCCAGCATTTTTTACCCTTACATACTCTCAATCACAGCAGATTCTAATGATAGTATGAAGATACTCCGAATCTCAAAAGTCCGCAAGGGGTTGGCGCAGGGTTTTTCTACTGTTAGGATTATTTGAGCGTAAATTCTTTTATTCTAATTTTGTAACATCGAAAAGAATCGAAAGTGTTGAGACTTTTTACCCCGCATTGGGACGATTATGAACTGTTGGACAGTGGTCATGGGCTGAAGCTGGAACGCTTCGGCAAGTATCAGTTTGTCCGACCAGAAGCGCAGGCGGCGTGGAAACCTGCCCTTTCTGTGAAAGTGTGGGATGCCGCGCACGCTGCGTTCGCTGATGGAGAGTGGCGTTTCCGTCAGCCGATTGAGCCGCGTTGGCAAATGCATTATAAGGATGTGCGCTTTTGGTCAGAGGCGACCCCCTTTCGCCATCTTGGTGTGTTCCCGGAGCAAGCTGCACAGTGGGATTGGATGGTCGAGCGCATCAAAACTGCTGACCGCCCTATTCGGTTGCTCAACCTGTTTGCTTATACCGGGATTGCGACGCTCATGGCGGCTGCGGCAGGCGCACAGGTGACGCACATCGACTCAGCAAAGAACACGGTTGCATGGGCACGCGAGAATGCTGAACTCTCTGGCTTATCAGATCGCCCGATACGCTGGATCGTCGATGATGCGCTGAAATTTACAGAGCGTGAGGTGCGGCGCGGTGTGAAGTACGACGCGATATTGATGGACCCGCCGCCCTTTGGTCATGGCGCAAAAGGCGAAGTGTGGAAGTTCGATAAGTCGCTGCCGCTGCTGTTGGATGCCTGCCGCGCTGTCTTGAGCGAAACTCCTTTGCTGGTGATGATTACTGCTTATACCGCGCAAGCCACGCCTTCTTCATTAGATAGTGATCTTGCTCAAATGCTGTCTGGTTATCGAGGTCGCACTGAATCCGGCACACTCTCTACTCGTGAGCGCAGCGGTGGACGTTCCCTGCAACTGGCAATGTTCGCGCGCTGGCACACGGGTTAACGTCGCTGCCGTACCACTTCATACACCAGCAATGCTGTGGCAATCGACACGTTGAGCGAATTGACTTTGCCAAACATCGGGATTTGCACGCGCACGTCGGCGGCTTGCAGCCATTCGTCCGTCAGCCCTTCGTGCTCTGTGCCCACGACAATCGCCGTCGCGCCTGTAAAATTCGCTTCCGTATAGCTTAGCGTCGCCTGTGGCGTTGCCGCGACGATCTGTAAGCCCTTCTCACGCAGCCATGCCAGCGTTTCAGCGTTCGAGGCATCGGTAACCTGCACCGTGAACAATGCCCCTTTGCTGGCGCGCACGACGTTGGGATTGCCCCAATCAGCTAACGGGTCGCAGGAAATCAGCGCATCGACTCCGGCGGCATCGGCGGTGCGCAGCATCGCGCCCAGGTTGCCGGGCTTCTCCACGCCTTCACTGACGATCACGCACGGCTTCTCGCTGAGCCGCAGCGCATCCAGGCGCTTGTGTGGAATGTCGAATTTTGCCAGCCAGCCATCGGGGTTGTTGCGATAAGCGATCTTCTCGAATACGCGCGCCGTTACTTCTACGCGCTGGTGCTCCGGTATGCTTTGCAATGCCGCGCCTTGTGCAGGGTCGCGGAACAGCGCCGTGCTGTAGAAAATCTCACGGGGAACAGAACCACTCGCCAAAGCGGTCATCAATTCATCATAGCCTTCGACCAGCATCAAGCCTGTCTTCTCGCGCTCCTTACGTTCACGCAGCGCCAGCAACTGCTTGATTCGTGTGTTCTGTAGGCTCGTAATCTGCATACAGCCTACAGCGTCGGCTTCTCACGCACGTAAAAAATCACATCCTGCTCAAACGTCCGTCCGCCGACGCGGTGCAGCAGCGCCAGCGTTTGTGCTCGGTGGTCGGTGCCATGATTGGCGACGTGCATCAGAATCTCAGCGAGTAGTGTGCGCTGTGGCTTGCCTGAAAGGTTGTTGTAGTCAGTGATCTCCGTCAGCTTGTCGTCAGTTAAGGCGTCCAGATAAGCGCGCCAATCGGCTTCGATCTCGTCCCATCGTGCGCGGATTGCCTCGCGTGTGGGATACTGCTCCGCTGAAGGGAACGCACTCGGTGAAGTGCCCTTGATGCGCGACAGCCAGAGCCATTCGGCGCTCATGGTATGCACAAGTTGCGCGTGAATGGAACCAATCGAGTAGTCATGTGGCTGCATGAGCTGTTCCTCACTCAGCTCCATGACGCACTCCCACAGGCGGCGGTGAGTCGTGAAATTGTAATCGTACAAACGGCGGAAGTAATCGCGGTTCACGGTTATGTCCATTTCGGTGCAGGGTGATGGTCGGATGATTATAATCTAACCCCTACGAGAGAATAGGACTATAGCCAAATGACATCAAAGACTCGTGTCGCGCTCATCGGCTGCGGCAGCATGGCGCGCCATCACATCAAAGACATGCTGAACATGAGCGAGACGACAGAAATTGTCGCCATCTGCGAACCCTCAGACAGCGCTTGTCAAGCGGCTGGCAAGCTGTTTGCTGAAGCGGGTGTCGATGCGCCGCCGAATGAGCCAGATTATCGACAACTGCTCTCGAAGTATGGCAGCGAACTGGATGCTGTGTTCATCATCACGCCGCACGCCTATCATCATGACCAGACAAGCGCCTGTCTCGAAGCGGGACTCGATGTGCTGCTGGAAAAGCCAATGGTGCTCAACGCCGACGAGGCGCGCAGCCTCATTCGCAAGCGTGATGAAACCGGACGTTTGCTGGTGGTGGCGTTTCCGGGCAGCCTGTCGGCACAAATTCGCACGGCGGTAAGCTGGCTGCGTTCGGGTGAATTCGGTGAACTGCTCAGCATCAGCGGAACGGTTTGGCAGAACTGGGGCGAGGCAACCGTTGATACGTGGCGGCAAGACCCGGTGATCGCGGGCGGCGGCTTCCTGTTCGATACGGGCGCGCACATGCTCAACACAGTCGCTGATCTGGCGGGCGAGGACTTCGCGGAGGTGGCGGCGTGGCTGGACTATCGCGGGCGTCCGGTGGAGACACTGGCGGCAGTGATGGGCAGGCTGGCATCGGGCGCGATGGTGACGATCAACGGCTGCGGCGAAGCCACCCCGTGGTGTGAATCGGACATCCGCGTGTTCTAGTCAC
>CALMZT010000191.1 GCA_937870805.1 uncultured Chloroflexota bacterium | reverse complement strand
AATTGCGCGGGAAGCGCGGATCAACCGCCATCGTATCCGCATATTGTCGGGCAGCATTGTAAGCCGGAACAAAATATTCCATATACGATTGCCCGGTCAACGGATGGCCCTGCCACTCGCGCGACAGATTTGGCTCATTCCAGATGATGATGTGATCAATATCGCCCGCGTAACGTTGCGCGAATACCGCCACAAAGCGCGCAAACTCCTCGTAGGACTCTTGCGGCAGCGCATTGAAAGTCGTGCGCTGTTCACGTTCAGGCGGGCGCGCCCACGCAGGCACCAGCCCCATGCGCGCGATAATGCGCAACCCCTGATTACGAGCATGGCGCACGATGCGATCAAACGAAAACCAGTTGTAGACACCTTCCTGCCCTTCGGCATAAGCCCAGGGGAAAAATTCGACAATCGTAGAAGCGCCCATCTCACGCACTAGTTGCAGAGTGCGCTGAATTTTCCACTCTTCAGCTTCGTCAATCAAGCGCGTATGCACGCAGACATCAGTGTAAATCGTGTCCACGATTTGCGGCTCACCCAACATCGCACGCGGCGCACTCGGACGCAGGGTGTTGAGCAGCAACCACAGCAGCGCCAACCGTGTACCCCATAACGCTATCTGCTGCACAACGGGTGACCAGCGCGCCAATGGAATACGCGAAATCAGCAGCATAAGGTGACTAACCTCATCGTGCGGTTACTCATCGAAAAGCCTCAAATCCAGAATTTACGATCTTGAGTGTACCCAATATTGGACGGATTACCGCAAACCAGTATAATTACGCGATATTTAAGTAGTAAGCGTTTAATAATCGCCATGTCTCAGTCAAATGGCAACGAATTAGAATTCACGGCGGCGCGCATTCTGGTTGTCGATGATGAACCCGCTAACCTGCTCTTGCTGCGGCGCTTGTTTGAACATGATTGTTATGTGGCGTGTGCCCAAAGTGGGCAGGACGCCCTGGATCACCTTTCGCACAGCTACTTCGATTTGGTGCTGCTGGATATTATGATGCCCGGTATGAATGGCTTGCAAGTGCTGCAAATCATTCGCCGTAATCCGCAAACGTCGGCTTTGCCTGTGATCCTCATCTCAGCACTGAGCGATAATCAAGACATCATTCAAGGGCTGGAACTCGGCGCAAACGATTACATCACGAAGCCTGTTGACGCCGATATCGTGCTGGCGCGTGCTTACACCCAATTGACGCTCAAGCGGCTGATGGACGAGCGTAACCAGACGATCAGCAATCTGAAGATGATGCAGGAAATCCGCGAACGCTTCTTCCGCATTGCCGCGCACGACCTCAAAGGACCGCTGTCGAATATCCGGCTGGCGAGTCACATTCTGCGGCTGCACACGCAAGAAATGCCGGTAGCGCAGGATACACTCGATGCGTTGAGCATGTCGCTGGAAAAGATGCAGGAAGTCATCAACGACTTTCTGGATACGGCGGCGATTCAAACGGGCAAGCTGGAGTTGCGACTGGATTGCGTGCCGATGGAGCGACTCGCGTGGGATGTGTTCATGCAGTATGAAGCGGCAGCAGAACGCAAAGGCATACGACTCGACAGCAATGGCGTCAAAGGCGCGGCACAGATGGACTTTGCGCGCATGTGTCAGGTACTGGCGAATCTGTTGAGTAATGCGATTAAATACTCACCGAGAGACTCAACAGTCACACTGGCGAGCGAAGAACGCGACGGCAAGCTCATGATCTACGTCGCCGATCAAGGACCTGGAATCCCTGAAGCCGAGCGCAGCAAGTTGTTCCGCGAGTTCAGTAGACTCAGCACACGCCCGACTGGTGGCGAAAGCAGCACAGGCTTAGGATTGTGGATTGTCAAGCATCTGGTGGAACTGCATCACGGCGAAGTCGGCGTGGAATGTCCTCCGCAAGGCGGCTCAGTGTTTTGGGTGAGTCTGCCTGTGTGTACACCCGAAGAATTATAGCTTTCAGTGCGCCATGAACACGCGAACGCTGTCGGCTTCGTCGCGCACGAGTGCTGATGCAGGATAGCGCAGCACCATCCACGACATCCACATATCGCCAACCGCGCCACCCGCATTGATCGCCACCGCTAGCGTGAGATAAAAATGCCAGCGATCCGATAAGATAATCCCCAAGCACATACCCAACAGTGTAATGACGACCAACGGGGTCAATGCGACGACAATAAACTCATGGCGGCGGAATAAGCCGTCGTCGGTAGTGGCGTACAGCATCATGGGGATTTTCAAGCGTCCAAGTTCACCGAACTTTGCGCCGTACCGTGCCTTATGCCCGAACCACGCAATTGCCAATCCGTGCAGCCATTCATGCACGATCAGCACGCCAACCAATGCGAAGGCAATCACGACAATATCAAGCCACGCGCTGCCCCAATCCAATGTACCGCGCATACTGCGCACGAACGCCAGCCAATTGTTCATGCCGATGAAAGCCACAAACAGCGGAACCAACGACGCCAGATTAAGCCGCAGGAGCGTTTGCTGGTCGTTCAGCGTGAAGTAGAAGACTTCGCGGTAATTAGGCGGCAGTTCTTGGATAGGTGCCATATTATGAGAGCCGTGTCACCCATTCCGGCGTCGGCGTGATATTGTCGTCAGGGCGCTCACCGGGACTATCGGCGTCGCCCCTAGAAACGCGATAGACCACTTCCACATTCATATCCTGTTCACAGGGAATTTGACAGCTTAGGCGCACCTTGCCCAACAGCAAACCCGCCGTCAAGCGTTCGCGTTCGGCGCGTGTCATCTTCTGTGGTTCGCCTTCATGAACGATTACGCGGCAGGTGGTACAGCGCGCAAATCCACCGCAGCGGTGCAAAATATCAATTCCAGCATCTTCAATCGCTAACACTAAACGCTTACCCTGTGGTGCTTCAAAAGCCGTTCCATCCTGAAGAGTGATCTTTGGCATCAAAACTCCGAATAGTCGTGTGTCCAGTTTCTAGTCGTCTGTGGAAGTTTGTAAAACTCTGTCCAAGGGCGCGCGTTTTCCAGCGCAATTTTGCTCAAGCGATACAAGCGTTCCGTGCCTTTCTCTGCTAGGAAACGTAGACGATCAGCACGCGGCATGGTGACAGCTTCTTTCCAGATGGCGCGCCCGGCGAGGAAACCGCTTGCCCCTGACTGACAGGCGATGCGCGTTTGCTCCGCGAACGTGTCAAAATCAACCCCGGCGCTCAGCAGCACCCAGGGTACTGTACACACCTTGCTCACCGCTTCACACGCTGTTTGCCATGCGACTTGATCACCATCAAAAGCGGCGTCTACGGGGAATTCCAGCTTCAACACATCCGTCCCTGTTTTGCTCAGTCGCTCCGCCGTTTCGCGTACCACTTCCGGTCGCGTCTTGGCAAACTCAGCACTTTCCTTGCTGATGGTCGCGTCAAGACTGTAGGAAATCGGTTCAAGGAACAGCGGCAGATCGTAACGATGACATTCGTCGGCAATATTCTTAACCATGCCTTCGATTTCCTCAGCCAGCGCGCCGGAATGAGGATGATAGTAAGCCAGCAGTTTGACCGCCGATGCGCCGACACGCTTGATTTTGCCCACCGTCCACTTGGGGTCGAATTCAATGCGTCGGTACGTCGAGTCGCCTGTATAGCCGCTGCGTTCCAGCGCCATCAACAAGCCGCTGCATCGCGCCACATTCAACATCGACGGCAACCCATAATCAGTATCTAAGAGCACCGCGCTGGCATGGGGCGACAGCGCCGTAACCACTTCGCGTTTAATGTCGACAGCGGTATCGTAGGAGCTGTTTTCGGGCAGCATCTTGCGATACGTGCCGCGCTGATCGAACGCTAGAATCGTAAAAACATCACCATCCATACTGGTTTGTTTTAGCCCGCGCCATCTACCGGGCGTCATCGCCTTTGTCATCTTTCACGCTCCTCAGTTTTATAAACAGGGACGAAGCGTAACCTAATCCCTGAAAAGAAGATCAAAATATTTACATGGTTCTATTCTGGCAAGTACACTGGATTTGCAGCCCAGCCACTGCGGATACGTAACTCAGTTTCGTCCCATGTACGGATACCGCTGGTCGAATCAATCGCCTCGACGTTACACGCCCCTACGGCATTGGCAAAGCGCAGCGTGTCTTCGGGATTCATCCCGCGCAGCAGCGATGCGAATAACGCCGCATATGCCGAGTCACCTGCGCCTGTTGTCCCTGCAACGGTCACAGCAAATGTCGGTTGATATACACGCGCATTTGCCCACGATTGTACATCGAGTTGCAGGCGTTCCAAACGATCAAAATGCGCTGCCTCGCCCGTGTGCAAATACATCCCCATCTCGCCAAGTTTGAAGCCCGTGATGACCGTGCCCATCGTCAGCAGTTCATCAGCTAAAGTGCTAAGATAGCGCCGTGTGAGATGCGACAGAACATTGCCGTGCCAGCGTTCGTAGTCGTCACGCCGCAGCATGAACAAAATTTCCTCGATGCTCGGCAGGAAAATATCGACATAAGGCAGTGTGCGTTCCAGCAGCCGCCGCCAATTGACGCGCCCACTGACACCGTTAGCATCAGGCAGTGTCATGTCCAGTGACGTGACGACGCCTGTTGCCTTCGCTTTACGAAAGATGATTTCGCTCTCTTCACCATCATTGCGCATCAGACGTGGCAGCAGCGGTGGATAACCGAGATGAAAAATTTTTGCCTGTGACAGCAGCGAAAAGTTGATGGTTTCTTCGCCAAAAGTGTCATTTGTGCCTGTGCAGTGGATAAAAGCGCGGTCTGCGTTCAACGGTGACAGCACGACGGTATACGAGCTGGGCTGATCGGGAATAATCGAAATCAGTTCGCTCAACGATGGGTCGCGCGCGCTGAGAAACTCGATGATGACGCGCCCCAGCAGATCGTTGCCCACGCCTGCCATCAAGCGCACATTCACGCCGAGCCGATGCAGCGCCAAGCCTGTGTTTGACACGACGCCGCCTGTGGAAAGAGTGATAGGTCCGGCTTCACTCATGTGTCCCGGTTTGGTGAGGTTGTCGGGCTTGACGTGTGCCATATCGGGCAGCAAATCGAGGCACAAATGCCCGCTGACAATAACGTCTATTGGTGTATCCATAAAAAGTTATTCGTTGTTGGTTTTTAGTTTTTGGTCGAACACGCTACGACGATTCTATCTCAAACCGTCACAACCTGCTTTGTCTTGCCACTTTGTAATGCCGCCGTCAGCACGCGATGGTGCAAATGTGTTTCGTCGGGCGTGGCGCAGTAAAACGGCTGCAACATTTTGTCGCGTCCGTTGGCTAGTTGGTCACAGAACGCCGCCCACATTTGCAGCAAGCCATCAGAACAGCCGAACTCAAAAATGCCGCCTGTGATCGTGGGATAAGGCGTTTCATAGCCTAAATCAAGCACCTGCCACGCCTGCTCGCCGCTAGCGATGTACTGCATCGTGCGCAGCGTTTTGGGGTACTTGGTTGTGTATTCCACGCTGAATTTTGTGCCTAGAATACGCATATACCACGTATTCGTGTCGCCGGGTGAGACACGATAAGTTTGAATGTACATTGGAAATTGTTGGTTTCCCGTTTGCACATCACAGCAAATTGTGGCGTTGTCCCAGGTCTCACATGGCACCATTGCACCAGAAGCGTCGGGACGTTGGGTGATAATATTGCTCAACTGCGCATGTACCTGCTGGGGCATCCACCCCACGCGCAGTGGGATGTGCAATGCGTGCATTCCAAGGTCCCCCATGGAACCATACTCGCCATTCATAGCGATCATGCGCTTCCAATTGATTTTTTTGTTGGGGTCTAGATCGCTGCTATGCAAAAGTCCTGATGACGCTTCAATAATCGTGCCAAAACGGTCTTCGTCGATGTAACGCAAAATACGCTGCGCTGCCGGAAAGAACGGAAACTCTGACGAACAGGCAACCATCACGTTGGGATGCTGACGGATGACTTCAAGAATGTGCTCGTTCGCCGCAAGGTCAATGCCAAAGGGTTTTTCGCCTAGCAGGTGTTTGCCCGCCTTGATGATGTCCGTGTAAACCTGCGCATGTAGATTGTGTGGCACAGCGCAGTAAATCGCGTCAACCTCATCGCTGTTCAGCAAATCATGATAGTCGCTGGTTTTGACGGTGATGCTGTCGAAATTCGATGTGAACCAGTCGAACAGCTTTTCGTTGGTATCGCAAATTGCCGTGATCTTGGGAATAAAATCCAGGTTCAACAGATGACACCAGCGCGCGCTGGCACTGCCGAACTCGCGTCCCATCAACCCCAAGCCAATCACGCCGAAGCGCAGGATTTTTTTCCCCATCGTCTACCCTATATACCATGCTGCGTCTGCGGGCGTCGTACCATTGTGGACAATCGCCATCAATGCGCGCGTCATGCCCGCCGGATTCGGATGCTGAATCACGTTGCGCCCGTAGACAATGCCGCGCGCGCCCTGCTGCATCAGATCGTAGGTGCGCTGCAAGATTTCGGCGTCTGACACCTTGCCACCGCCGCGCACCAGCACAGGCTTGCCTGCCGCCACTTGAATGACCTTGTGATACTGGCTCACATCATCCGTAGGATCAGCTTTGATGATGTCCGCGCCAAGTTCAATCGCCTGGCGCACGAGGGGCAAAATCTTGTCAATGTCACCATCGACCATGTAACCGCCCGCCGTCGCGTTGTCCTTCATCACCAGCGGCTCGATCATCAGCGGCATTCCGCAGCGTTCACACTGCGGCTTGAGCGCGCAGATGTTGTCGATGCACGCCTCATACACTTCGGGTTGATCGGGTAGATTGAACAGATTGACGACGACACACGCGGCATCCAAACGCAGCGCCTGCTCAACGGGCGCATCAATCGTGCGGCTGTAGAGCTTACGTGGCAGCGTTTTGCCGTAAACGTTGGCGATGTCGGTGCGCAGGACGAGCGCGGGTTTGCCTTTGCCGGGGATGTGCTGCAAAATCGGCGCTTGCCCGATGGACAATTGAATCGCATCGGGCGCAGCATCGACGAGCGTTGCCACAACTTTGTGCATGTCTTCGATGTCCGTGAGGAAATTTCTCTCACCAAAAAAACCATGATCGACGGCGACATCAAAGCACTTGCCGTCAGCAGCGAATAAACGATTAAAACGCGGGAGAATCGACATTTTTTACTCCTGTATAGGTTCATCGGGATCATATTCGTCAGGGTCTTTGGGGGTGTTCTCGCGCATGAAGGCTTGCACCGCTTCCAGCGTCTTTGCGCCCGCCATTGGACCTTGTACCGTCACCGCCAGCGCGCCGCAAGCATTGGCGAACTGCGCTGCGTCATCTACTGAGTCGCCCGCTAGCCAGCGCACGAGAAACCCTGCGTCGAAACAGTCGCCCGCACCAGTTGGGTCAACCTCTTGTACTTCATAAGCGCCGACGGGCAGCACTTCTACCATGAATGGCAACCCTTCTGACACAAACTCATCGCTGCTGCGATAGCATGTGCAGCCTTCTACATCTTGTTTGACGATCACCCGCTTTTCCAGATCATTTTCCAACCAATGATGGATACCAGCATCAATAAGAAACGAATCATAGAGCATCAGGATTTCGTTGTTGGTCGGCAGCACGACATCTGCCGCGTTGATGAACGGCGCGAAGGCATAACGTGCTCGATCCGGTGGTATGAGTTGCGGGCGGATATTCGGGTCGAAGCTGATTTTTGCGCCAGCCACTTTT
>CALMZT010000190.1 GCA_937870805.1 uncultured Chloroflexota bacterium | reverse complement strand
TCAAGCCGCTTTTCGCAGTTGCAGCGCCAACTTCCCCTGTACCCGCCGTGCAGTGGCGTTTACGCCGCAGCAGCGCGTCGCTCCCCTATTGTCGCCGCGTTTGCGTCACAACGGTGGCGCGTCTCGGCCTTGCCGCCGCTTTTTGTGGCGCAAAAGTCGCCATTCAGCGGCCCTTCCCCTGCTTCCCGCCGCGCACTTCGGCGTCAATTCCGCCAACCCTGCCAACAAAAAAGACAGGTCTCCCTGCCTCTTTTCTCTGTTACTCTGCCCCTCTGATCCTCTGCGTTACGCTTTTCTCTTTATCTTTTGCCATTGACTAACAGCTATAGACTATCGACTTTTCTGACAACTACCCCGCCACTGGCATCACCATCGTGAAGATGCTCCCATGCCCGACTTCACTTTTCACGCTCAAATAGCCACCATGCGACTCCGTCACCGTACGCGCCACGAATAACCCCTGGCCTAATCCGCGTGGATCGAGCAGCTTGCCGCTGGCTGTGCGCGGTTCGCCCCGATAAAAGCGGTCAAAAATATGTGGTAAATCCTTCTTGGCGATGCCCACGCCCGTATCCACCACCTGGATAGTCGCGTGTTCGTTGTCCGCTAAACTCGCCGTGATGATGATATGCCCGCCCGCTTCGGTATAGCGGATGCTGTTTTGCAGCAGGTGGCCTAACGCCCAGCGCAGCCGTTGGTCATCACCCATTACCTGCAATTTTGCGGTGTCGCGCGCCATCACGCTCACATCCAACTGCGCCCGCTTCACTTCGGGTGTCATCCCGTTGACCACATTCCACAACAGTTCTTCCAGATTGATCGGATCGTGCCGGATGCTGAAGGCCGTCGCGCTCATCTCGGAAATGTCCAGCAGCTCGACGATCATGCGATCCAGGATGTCCACGTTCCGACTCAGGGTTTCCAGCATCCGCCGAGGCGGTGGACGGTCTGCCGGTTGTCCCAGAATCACATCGCTCATGCCCTTGATAACCGCCATCGGCGTGCGCAGTTCATGGGAAATCGAGTTCAGCAGCGTCGTATACAACCGTTCGGACTCTCTCAGCATTGCCGATTGTTCGGCGGCTTCATCCAGCAGTTCGCGTTCAATGACCAGCGCTACCTGATTGATGAACGTTTCCAGCAACGCCTCTTGGTCAAAAGACAAGCGCTCGTTCTGGCGCGTGCGTATACCTATCACGCCAATTGTGTGGTTGGAGGTGGTCAGCGGGAAAAATTGCGCGCTTGCCGATGGTAGGGTCTCGGTGTAACGTCCTGCTGGCTTTCCCTTATCGAACGTCCACAGCGCTACACTGAAGTCTTTCGCGTCAAGCTGCAAGGTGCTGGAGGAGTGCGCTTGCTGGCTCAGTTTACCATTTTCCGGCAGCAGTACCGCAACTTCAGCATCAAAGCCGCGCCCGATTTGAGTCACGGCAGTACGCAGCACATCTTCCATGTTGACGGCGCTAGCGATTTCATGCGCCAGTGTGTACAACGCCAGCGTGCGCTCAGCATTATAGCGCGCCTGCCGTTCCTGAGTGCGCAGCCGTGCCGTCAAGTTACCCGTGAAAATGGCAATCGCAAAATACAGCGCAAACAAAATAAGGTCTTCTGGCTCGGAGATGGTTAGCGTGAAACGCGGGTTAATGAATAGAAAATTCCACGACAGCGCGCTCGTGATCGCAGCAAGCAGTGCCGGACCACGCCCAATATAAATAGCGATCAATAAGACTGTCAGCAGTTCGACCAAACCCACCGCCTGATAGCCGATGACAGGTACGATCAACAGGCTAAATACGGTCACGGCAGCTACGATAAAGAGCGCCAGCGCATACAATGACCAGCGAGAATGCTGAATCGGACGTGGCAGCCGTGATCGTGTTTCAGATTCTGATTTATCGCCCGTCACTACGTAAATATCAATGTCACCGCTAGAACGAATCAGGTGGTCAACCAGCGAACCGCCGCGCAAAAAATCATGCAGCGCATGGCGCAGCGGCTTGCCAACGACGATCTGCGTCACGTTCCTTTGGCGCGCGACTCGCAGCAGCGCTTCACCGACCTCACCGCCAACCATGACCACAATTTCACCGCCGAGATCGCGGGCAAGGGCAAGATTAGCTGCCAACTGCTCTTTTTGTACTTGTGTAGGCGATTCCGGCGTTTCGATGTAGGCGGCTATCCAAGGGGCTTCGAGATTGTACGCCATACGTCGTGTCCAGCGAATCAAGCGCTCAGAGAAGGGACTGGGACCAACGGCGACCATCAAGCGCTCACCCGATTTCCAGGGTCCGGCGATTTGCTTGACGCTCATGTAATCCTGAAGCTGATGATCAACACGCTCCGCAGTGAGGCGCAGCGCCATCTCACGCAGCGCTGTGAGGTTGCCCACGCGGAAGAAGTTATTGACCGCCGTTTCGATGCGTTCAGATGTATAGACTTTGCCTTCCGCCAGCCGTTTGCGCAGTTCTTCAGGCGAAAGGTCGATGAGTTCAATCTCATCTGCTAAATCCAGAATGGAATCCGGCACCGTTTCGTGAACGGTGATGCCTGTGATCTGGCGCACGGCGTCGGCACGGCTTTCAAAGTGCTGGACATTGACGGTAGTGTAAACGTTAATGCCTGCTTGCAGCAGTTCCATCACATCCTGATAACGCTTGACGTGGCGCACGCCGGGAACATTGGTATGCGCCAGCTCATCGACCAACACCCACTGCGGTTTACGTGCGAGAATGGCGTCAGTATCCATTTCTTCCAGCAGCGTGCCGCGATATTCAACCTTCTGGCGAGGAATGATTTCCAAGCCTTCTAGTAGCGCTTCGGTTTCGGCGCGTTTGTGAGTCTCGACGCAGCCGATCACGACGTCTTGACCCTCATCCTTCAACTGGCGTGCGGCTTCAAGCATTGCGTAAGTCTTGCCCACGCCTGCTGCCATACCAAAGAAGATTTTGAGTTTGCCGCGCTGCTGGCGAGCTTCAGCCTTCTGAACGACTGCCAGCAAATCGTCGGGATCAGGTCGAAATTGATTCATAGGGGTCATTATAATTGGTCTGGCGCGAGAATGAGCAGCGCATTTATATATCTGCTCAAAATAGTGCCAGATCAAGTGGGGGATCAGTTTTGCTTCAATGTTGGGGCAGGCTTATTCATTCAGCGCATAGGGATCAATGTCCTGGACACCGCTTTGCTGAAGTTGAATACGATCTGCATCGAAAAATTCTGCGACGGGCGCGCGCACTGGCGTTTTGGGAGAGCTATTGAGGTCATCGGAGTTGCTGTTCAACCAGATGGCAATCGCGCCATAAGCCAGCACAACCCAAAGGATGAGCAGGATATTGTCTGCATCCTGCGATAGATTCAAGCGCGTTTCCACAATCAGACCCACGATTGCTACCGCCGCGATCAGATATAGTTTTTGCCAC
>CALMZT010000189.1 GCA_937870805.1 uncultured Chloroflexota bacterium | reverse complement strand
AAAGCCATCAGACTATTGATATGCGCGGCAAAGTGGTCGGAGAGTGCAAAAAACTGGCGCATAAAGACAAAGTGCATTTTCTGGACGAGGTGTCGTGGGAGATATTCAAAGAAGGGGTTAAAAATAATCAGGGTATGCTGACTGTCGGCACCTATGAAGCCATCGTCAACGGCGCGCGCAATCGTTTAGCGGCTGAAGCACGCATCGCCGAAATTGATGCGCAGTTGGCAAATCCCGCAAACCTGACTGAGGCACAGCAGGCACGGTTGCAAGAAGAACGCACCACTTTACAAGCGCAGCTTGCGCCTGTGCCCGTCACCGAAACCTACGCGCTGAATCAACAGCCCGTCACGCTGCAACTGCTGCGCGGCGATACGCTGGAAGTGGTCGCGGAAACGACGCTCAGCAATCAGGATGGTGAGTGGGTGGTGCAGCTTCCTGACGACGGCTGGTACGTATTGAACAAAACGATTGCAAGTCCGACAGGCGTGACGCTGCTGCAAACGACAGGCATTTACCCGATTTTGGAGCGTACCGCTTCGGAGGGACTCAGCGGCGGTGGTTCGCGGCAGGTGTCGCAATATCTGCGCATCAATGACGAACTGGTGGTTGCTGAGGCAGTGCCGGAAATGGATGACACGCCGATACCCTTCATGGTCATCATTGATAATCAATACAAAGGGGATCGCCCCTTCAGCGATTGGCTGCGCTTGTACGTCGCGCCGTTCCTGCAATGGAGTGGGCGGCTGATCCTGCCACTGATGGCGGTTGCCGTTCTAGGATATTTCGCGGCGCGTGCGGTGAATGGTCTTCCAAGCAATCCCAAGGCGCAGGGTTGGACTACGGCGTTTCCGCTAGGTGAGGCGCGTAGCTTTGCCCTCACGCGCAATAAAGCGGCGTTTGTGGCTGCGCGCTCCTGGGTGATTTTGCCGTTCATTTTCTGGATATTGGTTGCAGGCATCGGTGGACCACTGCCCTTCACGGATGTTGAGCGTTGGGGTGGCTTGCTGCTGACGCTGATTCTGGCGACTGTCGCCATTGTCGCGTCGTTTCCGTTGGGCGTGCTGTTGGCTTTGGGGCGGCGCAGTGAACTCCCCGTTGTTCGTGGGGTGTCCACTGTGTATATCGAGATGGTACGCGGCGTGCCGCTGATTACGGTGCTGTTCATGGCGCAGCTTCTCGTGCCGCTGATTAATCCCTCGCTGGCAGAAGTCAAAGGTGTCTACCGCGCGATGGTCGGTATCACGTTGTTCAGCGCGGCATATCTGGCAGAAAATGTACGCGGCGGTTTGCAAGCGATTCCACATGGGCAGGAAGAGGCGGCAAAAGCCTTGGGACTCAATCCCTTCCTCGTGATGTGGTTTATCACGCTGCCGCAAGCGCTGCGTCTGGTGATTCCGGCGCTCGTCGGGCAGTTTATCTCGCTGTTCAAGGACACGTCACTGGTTGCTATTGTCGGCTTGATTGATTTTGTTGGTGCAGCGCGCAACGTCACCGGGCAAACCGAGTTTAACGGCTTACAGACCGAAACGTATGTGTTCCTCGCCATGGTCTACTTCGCATTTTGTTTTACAATGGGCGTCATCAGCCGTCGCATCGAAGCCAGCGGCAGCGGCGCGGCACGGCGCGTCTAAACTTCTACTTTGGCAAGGGCGGTGAGGACAATGCCGCCCTCTTGAAACACCGTAGTAAACACCATACTCTTCTACGTATGAAATCATTGAGCAACAACAGGCAGAAGCGAAGTCGTTATGCTTCCTGCAAAGCCGCCGCTCGTGTTGATTATCGAAGACAACCGTTATACACAACGCCTGTTGACGAAGCAGTTGAAGGCGCGTGACTTTGACATCCTGTGTAAGGATGATGGCAAAAGCGGCTTGGAATGGCTGCAAACAAACCAGGCGGATATTGTCGTGCTGGATGTTATTTTGCCTGACGCCGATGGCATTGACATCTGCCAGCAAATTCGCCAGCAGTACCCAACGCTGCCGATTATGCTGTTGAGCGCGTGGGGCAG
Source organism: uncultured Chloroflexota bacterium (assembly GCA_937870805.1). GTDB lineage: Bacteria > Chloroflexota > Anaerolineae > Aggregatilineales > Phototrophicaceae > JACAER01. The sequence goes on along the minus strand of CALMZT010000189.1, from coordinate 832 downwards.
CGACCCCATACAACGGGCACGCGCAACGCAAGCGGGCGCGAATGACATGATGGCGAAGCCTTATGAAACCGACGAACTGGTTGAGCGTTTGCGGGCGCTGCTTAAACCTTAATCTGCTTTGCGTTTGTAGATCATGATCGTGCGCTGAAACTCAATGACGAACCCTATCCCACCCGGTTTCCATACCGTAACGCCGTGTCTCATGATTAAAGATGCCGCCAGCACGATTGAGTTTTACGAAAAGGCGTTTGGCGCAAGCGTCATGCTGCGGATTGCAAAACCGGATGGAACGATCATGCACGCCGAGATCAAAATTGGCGATTCGATGCTGATGCTGGCAAATGACACGAGTGATGAACAGCTTCGCTCACCGATTTCGATGTTTCTGTATGTTGAGGATGTAGACGCTTTCGCTAATCGTGCGGTTGCGGCGGGGGCAACGTGGGCTGAGCCGTTGAAGTTTCACGACGATGACGGTGATCGACGCGGGGGCTTGGCAGACCCCTACGGCTTTACGTGGTGGATTGCGTCGCATGTCAAAGCAACCTCACGCGCGGAAATGCAGCAGCGGTTTGACGACGCCATGAAGCAGCAGAAGGCAAAGTGAGCATCAGCTATCGACAGGACTGTCGTCAGGAAGTATAATGACGGTTCTTTAGGGTTCAAGCGTGCTGCGCTAGACACTAAGAACCTATCTGAATATTCGTTTTTTGTCCCTCAGGGCGCACACATTGGTGCGCCCCTACGAAGTAAGGGGGATTGAATTTTCAGACGGGTTCTAAGCTCGACTTTGCACATGACAATCTTTGCTTAAGGTGTCTCGGTGAGAGAA
>CALMZT010000188.1 GCA_937870805.1 uncultured Chloroflexota bacterium | reverse complement strand
ACGGGACCCTTTACCATCGCAGAATTTGTGCCTGATGAATACATCCGTTTCCAGCGCCGTGAAGATTACTGGCAGATGGGCGTAGACGGTAGTCCATTGCCATACCTCGACACTGTGGAATTCATTTCTTATGAAGACGAGGCTGCGCGATTCAGTGCCTTACAAGAAGGCTCATTGGATATGGCACCCGCGACCATTACGCTGCGCGACCAATATTTAGGACTGACGGGCTATGACTTCCGCACGGTGCAAACCGGTAATCACCATATTGGCATTATGAAGTTCAACGAAGAACCTTGGACAGATGCGCGCGTGCGTGAAGCGATGAAACTGGTCTTGGATCGTCAAGCGTATGCGGACACCCTATATTTAGGTATGGCGATTCCAGGAGATGATCATCCTATCGCTCCCGGCATGTATCCGCTTGCGCCCGCGAACCAAACGCCGCGCCAGCAGGATTATGAACGCGCGCGGGCACTGCTTGCCGAAGCAGGCTATCCTGATGGTATGGACTTGACGGTTACCTACATTGATCCCGCGTCAGATGGCGGCTTTGCTGAGGGGTTTGCTCAGTTTATGGTTTCGCAAGCTGAGCCTGCTGGTATCCGCATGACACTAGCGCCGAATCCCGATTTCTGGACTACCTGGCTTGATGATTGGGGCCCGTTCCATTTCGGAATTTCCAACTGGGCGCAGAAGAACACCGCCAGTGAAATGCTCAACCTCGCGTACTATTCAGAGGGTATCTGGAACGAGTCGCACTGGAATAATCCAGAATTTGATGCACTGCTCCAGCAGTTTGACAGCGAACTCGACCAAGAGGTGCGTCGCGGACAATTAGAGCAATTGTGTAACCTGATCTCTGACGAAGGCTCCGTGATTATTCCCGGCTTCCGTCAGGATGCCGCTGTGATTTCACAGCGTGTGCAGTACAACCTGCATCCTCAAGCCTATGTGTGGATGGGCGATGCGTCGGTAACGCAGTAAACTAGGCGACAATCCGTAGGGGCACATAAGAGGGCGAACACATTGGTTCGCCCCTACAGAGCAAGGCATGTGCCCCTACAGCGTATTCAACTTGTTGAGGAACAACGCCTATGCTGCGGTTCATTGTGCGGCGTGTCGGGACGCTGATGGTCACGATGCTGCTGCTGTCAATGGTTATTTTTATACTGTCCGAAGTCGTGCCCACTGATCCTGCGCTGCGGATTTTAGGACGTGAGTCCACGCTGGAAGCGCGCGCGGCGCTCAGCGAACGCATGGGTTTCAATCGCCCGATTCCTGAACGCTACCTCAATTGGTTGGCACGTTTCATTCAAGGCGACTTCGGTGAGTCTTATCGTCTAGGTGCGGAGATTCAGCCGTTGGTAGCACGGCGTTTGACGAATTCGCTGCTGCTGGCGGGTTTCGCGCTGTTGATTATTGTCCCCGTCTCGCTGACTTTAGGTGTAATCGCCGGACTCTATGAGTCGCGTTTGCCTGATCGCGTCATTTCTATCGGCAGTTTGTTATCCATTTCGCTGCCGGATTTTGTGATGGGGATTTTGCTCATCACCATTTTCGCGTGGGGGCTGAAGTGGCTGCCTGCGGACAGCAGTTTGCGCGGCGACAATATTGATCTGGCTGTCCACTGGCGCAAGCTGGTACTGCCTGCCGCCACTGCTGCGCTGGTGTTGATTGGCTATGTGGCGCGCGTGACGCGGGTGAGCGTTATCGAAGTGATGGAATCACCCTATGTACGCACAGCGATTCTCAAAGGCTTGCCACGCCGCACCGTAATTATCCGCCACGTGCTGCGCAACGCCTTGATTGCGCCGATTGCAATTATTACTACGCAAATGAACTGGCTGATTGGCGGCTTGATTATTATTGAACGACTTTATAATTATCCAGGTTTAGGGAGTTTGTTTCAGGGCGCGGCAATTAACAACGATTTGCCGATGATCGCCGCCTCGTCGATGATGGCGATCATTTTGATTGCGGTGTCGCAGCTTGCCGCCGATTTTCTATACAGCATCCTGAATCCGCGTATCCGGTTTAGCTGAGGGGCACGATGGAAACACCACTTGAAGTGTCACCCCATGTTACCGTACAAACTGCTGTGCGCCCGCGCCGCGCCGCCCGTTTGCGCCTCATCTTCAAAAACCCAGCAACGTTGATCGGTGCAAGTATTCTGTTTTTTTGGGTACTTATGGCGCTGATAACATTTATCGTGCCCGACATTTTGCCTTATGGGATGAACGACATCGACTCCGGGCAGGTGTGGAAAGCGCCTTCTGCCACACATATCATGGGAACGGATGATTTAGGGCGGGACCTCTTTTCGCGTCTCATGCTAGGTTCACAGCCGATGGTGATTTTGCCCGCAGCAGCGGTCTCCTTAGCGGTAGTATTTGGCACAGCGATTGGGCTGTTCACAGGCTATCGCGGTGGCTGGTTAGATGAAATTGTGATGCGTGTGATGGACGCATTTATGGCATTTCCAGTTGTCATGCTGTATTTGATGATTATTGTCGCTGTTGGTCCATCGGCGGTGAATGTCGTCATTGCTGTTGCTGTCGCCACTGCCCCGGCGATTTCGCGTATGGTGCGCGGCTTGGTGCTCAATTTGCGCAGCCGTGAGTTTGTTTCGGCGGCGAGGATGCGCGGGGAATCAACAGCATACATTTTGTTTCGCGAAATTTTCCCTAACATCACAGGTCCCGTATTCGTGGATGCGCTGGTGAGAGTTGGTTACGCTGCGTTTTCGATTGCGGCGCTGGGCTTTTTGGGCTTGGGTGTGCCACCGCCGAATCCAGATTGGGGACGGATGACTGTCGATGGCAGACAGGCAATTCTTCTCACGCCAACAGCCGCCTTGTTCCCAGCGCTGGCGATTGCTTCACTGGTCATCGCCTATAATCTGCTGGCGGACGGCTTGACTGAAGCGGCGAAATCGGAGGAATGATGGCTGTTCTCGAAATCCAGAATTTGCATATCAATTACGTCAGCCGTCGTGGTACGGCGCGTGCCGTGCGCGATCTGTCACTGACGATCAACGAAGGCGAGACGTTTGGACTAGTAGGTGAATCGGGCTGCGGCAAATCGACGGTGGCGCTGTCCATCATGCGCTATCTGCCGAAGGAAGCGCAGATCACGGGTAAGATTTTGTTTCAGGGAAGTGACCTGATGCAAGCGAGCGATGAGCAGCTTCGTCATTTGCGCGGCAATCGAATTGCGATGGTGTATCAAGACCCGCAAGCATCGCTCAATCCCGTGCTGACGATTGGGATGCAGTTGACCGAAGTGTTGTACGCACACGAACGCATCTCGCAGCGTGAGGCGCGGGATCGCGTGTTGACGATGCTGGAGCGCGTGCATTTGGCTGATCCGAAAGCGATTTTAGAACGCTACCCGCATCAACTCAGCGGCGGGATGCAGCAGCGCGTGGTGATTGCGATGGCGCTGCTGCTTAATCCCGATTTGGTGGTAATGGACGAGCCGACAACAGGACTCGATGTCACCGTTGAGGCGGGCGTATTGGATTTGTTGGACGATTTGCGGCGTGATTTCAAGATGGCGGTGCTGTACATCAGCCACAATTTGGGCGTCGTCGCGCGCATCTGTGATCGCGTCGGCGTGATGTATGCTGGCGAACTGGTGGAACAGGCGGATAAAGAAGCGCTGTTCCGCAAGCCGCACCATCCTTATACCGTTGGGCTGCTGCGCTGCTTGCCAGAACGAGGTACACGCTATACGGACAGGTCGC
>CALMZT010000187.1 GCA_937870805.1 uncultured Chloroflexota bacterium | reverse complement strand
CCAGATCGCTGAAGGTATCGACGCCAACTACTTGTGCATCGGCAATAAAACCGTCGCTGAAAAACGCCCGTACCTCTTCGGCGTTGGTGACGACGTGCGCACCCGTGACAATATAGCCGTTATCGTCGTAGACAAAACCCGCCGCCTGTTCACTCTGCCCGCTGCTGGTGACGACTTCCAGATTGACCACCGACGGCGACACGCGCCCGTAGACATTGACCAGCAGCAGGTATTCGGCGTCTGCCAAACCCACGATGTCGGCGGGCAGGGCGGTGGGTATGCCTGTGCCGGGTGGCTGGCTCGTCATCAACAGATCGACGACGTTCGCGGGTGTAGGCGAAGGTTCGGCGGGCGCACCGCAAGCGGCGGCAAAGAAACAAATGATACTTAAAGGGATGAAGAAGTATTTGCTCATACACAGCATTTTAGTCGCAATTACGTGGTTTTGCGCAGTCGTCGTGCAATTTGTCCGAATGTAAACTATCATCGTCATGGTAATAGATCGCTGATGCACTCACCGAAGAACCAGAGTTTACGGCATTTGAACCTACAGATAGCGCGCGTATTCGTTCAGGTTCGGGGCAAGAATTTGAAGTCATCACTGTACTTCCTGCGGGACAGATGGTGCTGGTCTTCGAGACTACTCACGATGGCTGGTATCGCATTCGCTTGAATGGCGAAGACGCCTGGGTCGCGGATTTCTTGACGGCTCCGCTCAATTAGCCAAAGTGGAGAGGGAGCAAGGGGTGAGGTCAAGCACACTGATGTGCCGAAATTTGATTATTTCTCGCTATTCAACGACTCGCGCAGTTTTTCAACCAGTTTGCGCTGTTCGTCGTTTAAGCGTTCCGGTACCGTAATCAGCATCCGTGCGTACAAATCGCCTTTTTTGTCACCGCGCACGGAGGGCATACCCTTTCCTGCAAGGCGAAACTTTCTGCCGGACTGTGTACCCGTTGGGATTTTCAGTTTGACCGGGCGTCCCAGCGTGGGCACTTCGACCTCCCCGCCGAGCATCGCCGTGAACATATCGATCTTGACCTCGACGGTCAAATCGTTGCCTTCGCGTTTGAATTGTTCATCAGGTTCGATTTCGACGATCAGATACAGATCGCCTGCTTGCCCACCACCGAAGCCCGTATCGCCTTCGCCGGCAACACGCACTTTGGTGCCATCGGTGGCGCCCGCTGGGATCTGCACGCGGATTTTGCGATCCCCTTTGGTGACAAGGCGTGTCGTGCCTTCATACGCTTCACGTAGGGTGATTCTGACAGGCTGCTCAATGTCTTCACCCCGGCTGCGTCCCGTTGTGCGTGCGCCGCGCGCCCCGCCCATGCCGCCGAACAGTGATTCGAAGATGCTGCTAAAATCAGATGAGTCTTCAGTAGTGTAGGTGTAAGTGGCATTCCCACCGGGTGGCGCGCCCCCTACACCGCCCATGCGCGCAAAATCAGGTCCAAAACGATCATATTTGGCGCGTTTATCGGTATCGCTTAAGACTTCATAGGCTTCGTTGATCTCTTTAAAGCGCGATTCCGCTTGTGGATTATTCGGGTTAGCGTCGGGATGATGTTTTTTAGCAAGCTTACGATAAGCTTGTTTGATCTCTTTTGCAGTGGCGCTGCGGTTTACACCTAGAGTCTCATAGTAATCCTTTGCCATAAGTAAACCTCAAGCTACTGTAAATTGCGTGTTCATTACCATTAAGATTCTATGTCTGTGAGACTATTAGAGTCAATGTAGGGACAAGTTTTCTAAGAGAGATCTTACGTGCCGTAAATACGTAGGGGCAAGACATGTCTTGCCCCCACAAGGTGAATCACATTCAAATGCTTACGGCGTCGGCGTCGGGGCAATAGGCACGTCGGCAGTCGGCACAGGCGGCGCGGTGAAGTCTGGATTGGCAGTCATGCCGCTGATGTCGAATAGGAACGGTGTGTTCGACGGCACTAACGCCAACTGTACGTTGTCACCCAATTCCGTTACATAGAGATACTGGATAAGCAGTGGGTTGGCGGCAACCTGTTCGCTCACCAGACGCAGCGCTTCGGCTTCAGCTTGCGCGCGCAGCACGATGGCTTGGGCTTCACCTTCTGCTGCCAGAATAGCAGCGTCACGGCGACCCTGTGCCTCTACACGGCGCTGTTCCGCTTCCTGACGGATTTGCTCGACGCGCAGTTCAGCTTGCTGCGCTTCCTGCGAGGCAATCTGCGCGCGCTCAATGGATGCAGTGAACTCATCAGAGAAGGTGATGTCGCGCACCAGCAGGTCATTCAAGATAAGTCCTTCTTCAGCAAATCGCGCGCTCACGGAATCTTGCATCGCCTGTTCCATCTCGGCGCGGCGCGCACCATAAATATCCTCCGCACGGTAATTGGAAACGACATCGCGCGAAAGGCTGCGCACGGTGGGGAGAACAAAATCGTTGAGATAACGATCTTGCCAGCGGATGTGAATGTCGTTGAGACGGGCTAGATCGAGCGCAAACAGCACGGTGATGTCCAACCGCACCACCTGTCCATCAATCGAACGCGCATCGACGGCATCATCCACGCCCGTAGCGCCCACTCGTGGATTACGCGACATCTCTACAGTTTGCTGTTGCAGCGGATAGGTTGTGGCAATTTGTACACCGGGGATGATGACCGACGTACCAGGACCGCGCGGATTTTCCAGCGAACCTGTAAGCTGGTTGTAAACGACGGCAGCGGTGGCGTTGGGCACAATCAGCAAGCCCTGACCGATGAGCGTAAAGACCAACCCCACGACGAGACCGAGCACAGCCAGCAGCAAGCCGCCGCGTACCGGGCGTCCCTGCGAGGCAGAAACCACCACCAGACCGATGCCGCCAATGAAGGCAACAAAGCCGACCAGTGACAGCACGCCTAAAAAGGCAGTGATACCGGACATAGGAAACAACTCCTTTAGTTTGCTATTGCATACGTTCTAAGAACAGTACGCATTATAACACCTGCAAGTTGCGTTGGGTG
>CALMZT010000186.1 GCA_937870805.1 uncultured Chloroflexota bacterium | reverse complement strand
CCCCCCGGACCCCCTCTCCCTCGCATCAAGGCTATGAGGAATACGTATTGTGAGCGGGGAGAGGGGGAGAAATACAGAGCGCGTGTGTCTATTTTTTGTGTGCAAGCGAAAGTCCTAAGGGTTATAAGGTCATCATGGCAGTCGATGTAGGTATGGAAGGGAAAGACGATGATAGCGAACATCTTCCCTATGCGACTGAAAATGATTTGGTCATCGTGACATTCGATCATCCATTTGCTGGACGCACTATGGCACGCACAGATCATGCAGGGTTAGTTTGCCTGGCATATAGTATTCGTGAAAATATTGGTAGGACGATTGAAATTCTGGCTGAATTTGCAGAGCTTTACGATCCAGAAAAAGATCGTGGGCAAGTCTTCTGTTTGAGTTAGCTGTTTATAAAGAGCGTGAGAGGGATTGTGAACTTCCCTCTTATACCACTCTCTACAGCGGCACGGCGACAAAGCGCGCATACGCCACGAACGCCGCCAGCGCCAGCAGTACCAGATTGGCAACAATCACAGGATACTCCTTGCGCCGCACATGCGTCAGTATCGCGCCAATCATCGTCAGCACCAAACCGACGGCGGCTAGCGGTGTCAGGATCGGCAGAATTTTCGTCAGTGCAGGCAATATGAGTCCTATCGCCGCCAACAACTCCAGCAAACCAATCAACTTGACAATGTTGGGCGAAAAATCCTGTGTGTAGGGCATCATTTGATTGAGTTTCTCATAAGGCTGTGTCAGCTTCCCAAAGCCTGTCATCGCAAACGCCAACGCCAACAGCACTTGCACAATCCATGCAGCAGTATCCATCTCTAGCTCTCCTTGTAATCTAATTCATCAGGTGTTGTCTAAACAACAAACGTTGTTTATCATAGTAGTGAGACGTTAGGTACGAAGCAACCAACAAAAACGAGGTTGTGTTGTTTAACCAACAAAAGGGAGAAAATGTTGCTTACCGACACACAGGTTGACCCGCGCGTTCAGCGCACGCGCGAACTTTTAGGGCAAGCGATCATGGGCTTGTTGAGAGAACAGGAATTTGACAAAATCACCGTGCAGGACATCACAGCGCGTGCCAAAATAAACCGTGCAACGTTCTACGCTCACTTTGAAGACAAATATGCACTGATGGATTATCTCTTGCGGGATCGCTTTAAGACGCTTCTGCACGCGAAGCTCGGAAACTGTGCCGAATTCACACCGGACAGCCTGCGTGCGCTGACCTTAGTGGTCTGCGAATTTTTAGGGAATTTCGCTGGACATTGTAAACCCCGGCGCGCATTGAACAATGCAGCGATTGAGGCTCAAATACAAGCGTGCATCTACGAAGTGCTGCTAACATGGCTTGAACCGCTGCGCGCGACCTTAGATACAACGCCAGAATTCGTCGCCACCGTCGTCAGTTGGGCGATTTTCGGTTCCGTGTCAGAATGGGCACACAGTCACAAAAAAACCTCAGCAGAACAGTTGACCGATCAAGTGTTGATGCTGCTGACAACGGGGCTGCAACCAATACTGGGTTAAGACGTAATGGGGAGACGAGCCTTACTTTGCTGCGCTATCTTAGCGATTTGGAGGGTAGTGAAGTGGGGATATGTCTTGCCCTATGTGGACAGGGAGACTATCGAGCGGTACGGAAGCGGATTCAGCCTCTGTTTAGGACTGAAGCTCGGCGCGGCATTTTTGTGTCGGATTTCAATTTTCTACCTATTCTCGCAATCATTATGGCACATGAAGGTCACGAAGGGCGTGCTGTAGAACTCCTCTCGTTGGCAGCTAGTCAACATCCGATGCGAGTAGGCTGGATGAGCAAATGGGCACTGCTGGCACGCCTGCACGATGACTTGGAAGTGAAATTGGGTTCACAGGCTTTTGCGGCAGCATGGGCGCGCGGCAAGCGCCTTGACATTGAAACAGCGTGCAAGATCATGATCGACTACTTGAACCAGCCTCACACGGATAGTCCCGGTGACACAAGCTATCGTGCAGTAGAAATTCTCTCCGCACATGAATTAGAAATTCTGCGATTGGTCGCTGATGAGCTGTTAAATCGGGAGATTGCCGAACGGCTGGTGCTTGCCATCAGTACAGTCAAATGGTATGTCAGTGAAATCCTAAGCAAATTGCATGTCGCCAATCGTACCGAAGCCGTGACACGGGCCAGGGAACTCGACCTGCTGACTTAACCAATATCATCTTTATTCGGCCGGACGAATGGCAACAGACAAAACAGGCAGTCGATAGCTGAACCGTTGAGCCAATACTACAAAGGCACGAACATGGCTGCCCCAGCGCAGATAAAAGAAATCATCATGTCGAGCAATGACAGTGGGGTATCCCCAACGCCCTACAAGCTCAATCACATACAACCTATCCGCAATGAAGTTGACTTCCCGTATCGTATGATTGTAAAACTGTATAATCACTGAGGAAAATGTCCCATCACCAGAGTCAATCAAACAATCCAATGTATTAGAATCGGCATTTGAGAAACGACAGGAATATTCATATAGGTATTCACGGAACACATCAGAAGGTTGTCCCGGCATAATTGCCTCGTAGGGCACAAATGGGTCAGTATAGCCATCGGGATAGACCAATTTCGCAGCGCCAAGTACCACCACCTGTGACATCAGCAGCACCAACGTGATAACAACAAAAATAGCGGCTATTTTTCGCATGTTGACCTCTCTTTTTGTTCACAATAGAGGTCAAGCGGAAGGGTTGTGCCCCGCCAAAAGATGGGGAGAGGATGGGAAAATCGGTAGAGATTTTGTATAACTATCTCTAAATTTAGGAAGGCGCAAAAAATGAAAAATGACATTTTTATTTTGACGTGCTTTTTGCTTGCCCCGTTCATGGTGTTCGCGCAGGATGAACCCACTCCCCTATGGGACTTAACGCAAGTTGTGATCTCTGAGCAGTTAGGGGTCGAATTTGACGCCCCAAGAGGCTGGACGATCTTTAGAGACGAAGTGCATTTCA
>CALMZT010000185.1 GCA_937870805.1 uncultured Chloroflexota bacterium | reverse complement strand
GGCGGTGCCATTGCTCAATCTGCCAACGCACGGCATTCGCGTCCTGAAGGTCGGACGTGCTGAACGGGTCTTCAGGAGGATGGGTGATTCCCCACTCCAGGTCGCCGTTTGGGGCAACGACCTTGAAGAACGGCACACGGAGCGCTACTTCTTTGAGTTTGACCGATACCCCATGTTCTAAACGCGGCACTGTCCAGGCAAGCACTTGAAGCTGCATATAACCATCTTCTGGACTGAGGCTGACCAAGCGCTTGTCCTTCAAGGTGCTGACGAAAAACATTGCCAAGCGCCCTATCCGCTTCAGCTTGTCCACTGCGGCATACCCGCTGTCGAACAGCAGGGTGCGCGCTTGGATGCGCTTGTCACTCACAGCGTTCAACAGCATCTCGCGCAAGTGATCGTTTTGGGTCTTGCCCTGCGTTTCGGCTGCATCGATGCGCTAAGCCATCGGATCGCAATCCTCGCCATCCGAATGAACCCGGTTAAGCACCCCACTCCCCCGCACCAGTCCATGCGCGGCTCCGCTATACGGCTTTTTGACCAGTTCGCTCCGGTGCGCATATGGTTTGTTTTGCACACTATCATCCCCGATGAGCTAAGCCTCTGGGCTGTCCTTCACCAGGGTGGCGACTCATTCCCACAAGCCCCGTGCACTCAGTTTGTCCCGTTGCAGGTAATCCGTCACCGCCTCGTGGCTCACGCCTTGCAGGGGGTCAGCCAGATGAGTACAGCTATCGTTGACCGCTGTACTGATGAGATATTCAATGGATTGGCGTTTGCTTAGCATCCCTCTACACGATCATCAAATCCGCACCCAAGCGAAAGTCCTAATTCAGTGAAATCAATTTTGGCTAAATCTTGCGATTGATAGAGCAGTTCGTGAACTAGCGCCATTGATCGAATACGATTCTGGCTTTCACGAAATATTTGTTGTGCTTGTTCATTATTAGTATATCCGGCCTGTAGGGCAAGTAGGCTAGAGATAACCTGCATGTTGTTCTTGACACGGTGATGAATTTCTCGCAGTAGCACTTCTTTCTCTTGAAGAGAGGTTTTAATGAGTGCTTCTGCCTGAACTTGTTCTGTAATATCCCGCAGACTACATACAAGTCCTGTTGTAATTCCATTGTTCGTTATTGCTGCTAAGGCTACACCTGCATCAAACGTCGTTTCATCCTTACGTTGTGCAACGATCTGAAATCGTTTGGTTTGAGCTTCCTCCAAACAAAGATGTAGGAAATTAGTCAGAGTATCAGCGTAGCCCGGCTGTATCAAACTGTAGAACGACTTACTCATCAACCTGTCGAGTTTATAGCCAAACATTTCGTAAAAAGACGTGTTGCATAATTCAATGGCTCCATTCGGCCTCAGAAGTAGAATAGCATCGGGACTCTTGTTCAGAATTGCTTCGACACGTTCTGTCGTTGTCTCAAGTTCAATCGTGCGTGTTTTTACGGCTTGTGCCAAACTTTCACTATGTGCTTCTAGTTCATGATACAGACGGGCATTCTGAATAGCGTTGCCAATTGATCCGCTACAGTCTGTAATCGCGTAATATCATCCTCACCAAAAGCAGCAAACTGGTTGTTCTGTATAAGTATGGCACCAACCTGTCCACGAGATACGAACGGCAGTAAAATGATAGGCGGGTCTCTGGAAGAATTATTTCATCGTTTCGAAAATCCTTTGTTCCAACAGCGGCTACAAGCTATGCCTTCCCTTGCATAACACATTGCCCGACCAAAGTCTCCTCGCTAACGTTCAAACTGTAACCTAGACGGAGACACTCCGCATCAAACTTCCCTTCGCTGGCGCGCAATATGATACGTTTGCCATTTTCATCAAGCAGAAAAAGACCGATGTGGTAAAAGTCAAAATGCCCTTGGATTTAGATTGATTGAGTCTTTTAATAATTTGGTCAAGTTTAATTTGGAC
>CALMZT010000184.1 GCA_937870805.1 uncultured Chloroflexota bacterium | reverse complement strand
CTTTGATGCGCGCCTCTATATCCCTGAAGATGCGCAGGTCGTCTTGCGCACGCGCCGCAAAGGAGAACGCTTCGCGCCGTTAGGTCTTAACGGGCATACGCAAAAACTCAGCGAGTGGATGGTCGATCACAAAGTGCCACGTGCGATGCGCGACAATGTTCCGCTACTGGTAGTCGAGGGACAAATTGCCACCATTCTCTACGGTGAGCAGTGGACAATTAGCGAATTTTTTGTTGTCAAAGATAAAGAAAAGCGAATTGTCTATATTCAAAAGTCTGTCTGGGACTAATGTACCCTCTCTATTTTTGCTCAACCTTAAGCATTCAGATGCAGGAAAACCTATAACATAGAATTAAGCTAAAATTTATTTAGTGTAAATAGGTGCCTAGTGAACACGCAAAACGCTGAATTGTTGATTGTCGATGATGACCGTGACGTTTGCCATTTCATGGCGCTAACATTGAAGCAGATTGGCTACAAAGTGACGGAAGCGTACAGCGGTTGGGATGCGACGGAGTTAGCTACTAATCATGCCTATGATGTGGTGCTGACCGACATCAATATGCCCAAAATCGACGGCGTACAGTTAATGAAAAACGTCAAGGAAGTATCGCCCTCTACCGCCGTGATTCTCATTACAGGTGCTCCAAGCCTTGACTCCGCAGTGGAGTCCATTAAAGCTGGCGCGCACAGTTACCTGATGAAACCCTGCTCGAATGCCGAACTGTGCGCTGCGGTAGAAAGCGCCGTGCGCAGCCTGCGCAAAAACCGCTTGATGCAGGAATTGGTCGATAGCATTCAGGATAACGTCAGCGAACTCGGCGAAATTGCACGCCGCATGATGGATGTTGAGTCGCATCAAGCACAATCGGACGCGGCAGAAGCGGCTGATGGTTATTCAGTGCTGAAACTGGGCAGTATCGCAGTTTATCGTGATCGCTATGAAATGGCAGCGAATGATAAACAAGTGTCATTAACCCCTACCGAATTCGATTTACTTCTGTTTTTGATGACCAATCGTAACCGCATTGTCTCATGCAGTGACCTGGTGCAGCGCACACGCGGATACGCCACGAATGAAGATGAAGCGCGTGAAGTGATCCGTCCACATATCAGTAATTTACGCCGCAAATTTAAGCAAGTCGGGCACAAAGATGAAGCGTTGATTAATGTTCGCGGTGTTGGTTATCGCCTGGCGGACTCCTTGTAACTTCTATTATCACACATATTGTGCTCTTGCATGTCTTCACACTTGCATAAACAACTTAATGGATGTATGCTTGAGGAAGTATAAGGGAACAGTAAATAGGCAGAAATAATGATGGATAATGCTAATGAGAGCGCTCAAGTATTAGTCGTTGATGATGAGGGCGCCATTCTCTACTCCGTGA
>CALMZT010000183.1 GCA_937870805.1 uncultured Chloroflexota bacterium | reverse complement strand
TCCTGTGCTTCTGGCAGGAAGGGATACGGATAAATATTGCTCCACGTCAACACCCATTCATAGGCGCGTCCCGCCGCGATGGTTTCGCCTAACGCTTCAAGAATTTGCCCCAGCAGCAGATAGCGGCTTCCGCTTTCACCCGCGTCCAGGGCTGCGTTGATAGAGGTAAGTGCCAGCTCATATGACTCAAGCTGATATTGCACGCGCGCGCGGTACTCAGCGGCGACCCCTGGCTGGCTAGGCACATCGCCTGCCTGATTCAGCAGATTGAGGGCTTCTTCTAACTGACTCGGATCATCTTCCTCAGCAGTATCCACAAGAATGCGTGCCTGCATCAGCCTGATTTCTTCATCAGGAAGCGCGTCAGAGCCGAGTAGTTCTTCAGCGTCCTCTTGCGCTGTGCCGAATCTGTCTGCATAGTAAGCGGCATACATACGCAGCGCCAGAATTGACGGGTCGCTATCACTCAAATCAACAGCCGACGACAAGTCATCGAGCGCCAGATCATAGCGGCGTTGGTCGCTGTAGAGTGCAGCGCGCGCCACCAGCGCATTGATATAGGCGGGATCATTTTCGTCACCTTCTAGCGCCTGTGAATATGCCGCCAACGCAAGATCGTCATTGCCTTCTGCCACACGCGCAGCGCCTAACAGCGTATAGGCTTCCACGCTGCCGGGATAGTAAAAGATGTACTGCTGGGCGTATATCACGGCGAGTCCGGGGTCGCCCTTTGACAACGCCGCGCGGATTTGCAAACGATGGGCTTGTTGCAGCGTCGGGTCTACATACAGCGCGAGATAGGCGTAATAACCTGCCCTGTCATAATCGCCCTGTGCCAAATAGGTTTCACCAAGCGCAATAATCAAGTTTGCATCCGATGCCAATTCCGGTATGTTTAATCCATCGTTCAGTGCCAACTGCGCGTCCGAATATCGCTCTTGTAAAAGATAAGCGCGCGCCAGCAGCAAATAGGGCTGCGCAAAGCGGGGATCGACTTCGCGTGCCGCATCGGCGCGTTCTTCAACAAAACCAAAATAATCGACTGCCTCACCGCTTCTGTTTTCTGCCAGCGCTTCTTCGCCCAAACGCAGATAGACATAGGCATAGCCGGTATTGACCAGCGGACTGTAGCGTGATTGCTCCGATTGGGGCAAGTTCGCCAGTTCGCTCTCAGCTTCTTCCATCACTTCTAGCGCATCGTCGGCACGTCCAGCATTGCTAAGCGCAACTGCGGCGTAATAGTAAGGTGCAGGGTCAAATATAGCGCCGACGAGACTTTCACGCGCGGCTTCCAAGGTTGGGATCGCGCTTTCAGGTTCACCCTGTTCGATGAGCAGCACGGCTTCCTGCACGGCACGTCCGGCAAGAATGCGCGGATAAACATCCGTCGGCGTCGTCGGCGGATTTAACAAATCAGCAGGCGTAAGCTGCCCTAACGGCGTCGGCGTCGGCGTCGAAGTGATTTCTGGTGTAAGAGAGGGCGTCGGCGTTGCGCCGAAGGTCGGTGAAGGCGTCATGCTCGGCGTCACTGTAAGGGTTGAAGTAGCGGCAAGCAATACCTGTCGTCCTTCCGGCGTACTGAGCAAAAGCACTACACCGACCCCGATCAGGACGACTAATGCACCGACGACTCCGGCAATCACCTGTGCCCGAAACACCAGGGCGTCACGTTCACCCGCGCGCCGACGTTTTTTTGGCGTCCAGGTAATGTCCCCTGCTGACGGTAGTGCCAGAAAGCGCGCCACCACTTCTTCCGCGACTTCCTGTGCCTCAGACACACGCTGCGGGTTGGGCACGGGCACATTGGGCACCACTGTCACCTTTTGCACGGGTTGTGCGGCGGGCTGCGCGGTTTGCGCGGTCAGGGTGCGCAGTTGATCGCGCGTCACGCCCATGCTTTGCAGCGCCTTCAAGCCCATTTCGCTGTAAGGATTAATTTCGAGCAGTTTTTGCAAATAAAACGCGCGTTCGCGGTTGTCTTTAGCCACCGTCACCAACCACGTCCATGCCGCCTCATTCTGCGGTTCTAAGCGTAAGGACTGTTGCAGGAGGTCACGCGCTTGATCTTTCTGTCCAGCTTTCGCAGCGGCGATGCCCTGCTGCCGCAGTTGTTTTGCTTGTTCGCTTGACACATCGCCTCCTCAACCGTCAGCGTCGATGCTTCGTATAGAACTAACTTTCAGCAAATTCAATTCATCGTTGACTACAAGTCATTTCAAAATTCGTAATTTACGCGGGACGACACGTTGGTCGTCCCCTACGAATGTGAATTTTTGAAATGGGTTCCAGTAAGTAACTGATGTTACGCAGGTGTAGCTCGAACAAGGGGTTTAAACCCCTTGTTCACAGGTTCAGGGTGCGTAACGTCAGTAAGTAATAAGCCTGATTGTAGCGCAAGTGCGCGCCAGAAAACAAAAGGGCGTTGTGATATAGGGCGATTGCATGAAATTTAATGAAAAGGCTATGAGGGTTCACAACATATTTGTAGGGACAAGCGTACAGGGCT
>CALMZT010000182.1 GCA_937870805.1 uncultured Chloroflexota bacterium | reverse complement strand
CGCCATTGAAGCAGGCTTTCACAATTATCTCACCAAGCCGCTGACGGCTGCGACGTTCATGACTGAACTGCTGCGCCTGCTGCTGGATGTGCCGGAACTGGCGGCTGAATTATCATCAGGAGAAAAGGTATGAAGAACTGGCAGTTACTCGTAGTAGAAGACGATCCCGATGGGCGCGAAGTCGTGGGGCGTATTCTGCGCTATCACCGTATTCCTTTTAACGCCACCGCCAACGCTGAAGATGCCCTGCAAATGTTGGACAGTCAGGAGTGTACAGGTGTGATTATCGACCTGAACTTGCCTGGCATGGATGGCTGGTCACTGTTGGGCGAAATCAAGAAGAACCCCCACATCGCCCATCTGCCCTGCGTGGCGGTCACTGCCTATCACTCAGCAGAACTCGCGGTCAAAGCAATAGAAATGGGCTTCGTGGCATATCTCCCCAAACCATTCCACGCGACAGCGCTGTTACGTGAGTCAGAGCGCGTGATGAATTAACCGCGTTTCGGACAAGGGGGGTAACCCCCTTGTTCAGATCGCTTTATTCCCACCGCACCCACTCGCTATTGATATTCATCTGCTCTGGCAGGCGCACGACCTCAAACCACGTGTTGCCCGGCGCGAACGCTAACGGCTGTCCCTCCAGTGTCACCAGTGTGAGCCGCGAGTCGCGTGTTAAGCGCCGCCAGCGGCATTCGTAGCGCTGCCCGTCGCGGAACAACACGGCGCTGCCTTCGCCCATGAGGTTGATCTCGATGCTGTAGCTGGTGACATCGTTCCACACACTTTCCACAATCGCGGTATCTGTGTGCTGCGCGTAGAGGATGACGACGTTTTCCGCCGTGACTTGTGCGCCAGTGTTGGCGTCGAGATGTGCTGTGCCGTCGCTGAAGCGCAGATACGCGCCACCATCGTACTGCCACTGCGCGCGCGTGCCGCTGTAACGCACGTCGATGCTCGTTGCCCCGCCTGTGCTGTTGGGCGGCAGGTTGGCATCAAACGACATACCGCCGAGATCGGGGCGCGCGTTCAGGTTTTCCTGTGAAGCCAGCGACCACAACGCCGCGACGTTGAGGAACATATTGTGCGGTGCTTCAATCGACTCGTCACGCCAATAATACGGCGCACCGTAGAGCACGCCTTTGTACGTGCGCTGTGCGTAATCTGCGCCATAGAGGATTTGCTCGACGCCTGTGCTTGCGCCCGAGAACGCCAGCAGTGCGTTGTACATCGGCACAAGCTGGTTGTCGATCAGGCGCGCGCTGCGAATCGAGCCGACACGCTGCGGTGCCTGGCTGTAGAACACGGCGGAAAAGCGCGTTAATCCGCCTTCGGTGTAATGTTCATAGACAATATCCGCCTGGCTGATGCCTGCCTGTGGGCGTACCAGCGCGGGCGCGTTGGAAATCTTGACGACAATCGGGCGGCGTTCCAATACCGAACTATCGGCAACGGGTAATCCTGTTAGCGGATTGACGCCGGGTGGGACGCTGGACGGCGTTGCGGTGACGATGATCGCTACCTGCGCGCCGGGCAGGGGTGTGAGATTGGTAGTGTTCGTCGCACAAGCGGAAATCAGCAGCAGCAAGAGCATTACAATAGAAACACGAACCATGAGCCAACTACCTTTTACAACACCTCAACACGTAAAATCGCATTCAAGGCGATGCGTTACAATACATATGCATCTGCATTATATGTGGATTTCGGGTCATCTTCTATGCTCAGGAAGTCTTGTAGATTTCCCGTTACCAACAGCTATCTTGTTGACTCTATTACCTTACACATTGAATTAAAGTGTCAAAAGGAACTCAAATGCGCCGCGTTTTGTGCTAAAGTGATTTCATGAATACCTATCGCTCTCGCCCGTCGTTTAACATACAGACACACCCGAACGTCGCTGGCGTGCCTGTTCAGGCAGTGATCGCGCTTTTTCCCACGTTCAAACTGTCTATAGTGAGCGTGCAGCGGCGTCAGTTAATCCATTTTGACTCACGCGAACCTCATAGCGGCAGTCACTGTCTCTGCAAGCACGACACAAGCAGTATCACTGTTTACAGCTAGGCACTCTGCAATTTGCCCGAAACTGAACACCTGTGCTATCCTTAGGCTAACTTTTGATATCCAAAGGTGAGGAGTTACGACGATGAGCAGCGAGATCACTGTAAACAGCCACTTTACCGACAAAGCGCCGCAGCTAAAAGCCGCCTATGATCGCCTGTTAAGCGAACTGCGCAAATTCGGTGACGTGCGTGAAGCTGCCAAACAAACGTCTATCCATTTGGAGAAAAACAGCGGCTTTGCAGGCGTGCATCCCCGCAAAAGCCACTTCAATCTTGAATTCCGCACCGACTACAAAATCGAAGACCCGCGCATCACGCGCACGCAGCAGCTTTCCGCGCGCCGCTATGAACACACCGTCAAGCTGGCGCAGGAGAGCGACGTTGACGACCAACTGCTTACGTGGCTCAAAGACGCCTACGAACTCAGCAAATAGCTCATCTTCAAAATAAAATAGAGGTAGACTCATCGGCTCACCTCTATCTTTTTTTCTCTGTATTTTCTTGGCGTTCTTGGCGACTTGGCGGTTTACTCCTGCATTTGCTAACGACTAACGACTAAAAGCTAATCGCTATCAATCGCCCGGCTTTTCTTCCTCTGTCTCATCTTCCATCGCGCCCACCGCGTCCAACTGCGTTGACATATCCGTGCGCTTTGCTGCCGGAATCACAGGTTGATCCATATCCTCCTGCGTAATCACGGCGGGTGGTACAATGCGCGCCGTGATCGGTGTAACGGGTGCGGTCTGCGTTTTGCGCTTATCTGTGCCCACCGCCATCGCCATCTGCGGAACCTGATCGCGCAGCAAGTACACGCCGATGAGCAGCGCCGCGAACGCCCCGACGATCAACAACACGTCGCCAAAGGGCACGCTCGGCGTCACCCGTTCGCCCGCGTCATTTTCCACTGTGGAGAGTAACAGCATCACCGTCAGCGCCAACCGATACACCGCGAAGAACGCCAGACTCGTCACCAGCCCATACACTCCCCAGCGCCGCCAGCGCCACACGCCCAACGTCGCTAGCACCGTACCGCCCGCCCACACGACGAAGAGACAGGCTACGAGCGTGCTGATGATGCCCACTACAATGGACATCAGCGCCAGCAGCGGATCGTTAAAGATCATGCTGATGCCGTTGGTGAGCAGCAGCAAACCCGTCGCCAACAACGAGTCCATGCTGAACAGTGAGACGTACAGCGCCACACTGCTCAAGATGAGCATCACGACAATATATGCGATCTGTGCTTCAGGGTGATCGCGCTCCGTCGCAGGTTTGCCGACGAAGTTCATCACGGAACTGGATACTGTGAGTGCGTGCGCTCCAAGCCCAATCGTCAGCGCCACGGGAATGCCGATTCTAAAAATCTGATCGAGGAAATCATAGTACAGCAGCGATGAAGGCACGCCGCCCACCAGCGGGAAAATCGGTGCATCGAGAAAATAGCCATTGAACACCACATACGCTGCCGTGAACGAAGCGACTGCTGCTGCGAAAAAGCCCACACGTTCCGTCTTGCCGAATGTGCTCATGACCAGCGTCCCGGCGAGCGCGCTGAACAGGAATGCGCCGATCATCCCTGCCCATGTCAGCAGCCCCGCCGACAGTGCCGCCCCATACACGCTCCACACGACTGCCGCCCACAGCACACCAAGCACGCCGCTGATGAGGATTCGTGCCCACGACGCCCAGGGAACACGGAAAGTCACCATGCGCGGCGCATTCGGGTTTTGTGCGCGCGACATCCATACCGTCGCAGCGCCGATCAACAGCCCTAACAGCGGCAGGGGCGTCATCGAAAACGGCGGCACATCGGTACAAATGAACACCTGACGGCAGAAGTTGTAGTAGGGGAAATAAATCGACAGGAAAAACACCAGCGCCATCAATCCTAACGCTGCCCAGCCGCGTATGTTGAGCTGCGAGGAAACACCTACACCGAACGCCAGCGCCACACCACCAAAGATCATCATGTCCCAATCGGGCACGGCGTACAGGAACAGATACGAATACGCGCTCCACGCCAGCGTGCCCAGCAAAAAGCCAAACACCATACTCACGAGCAAGCGCGTCCACCACGTCCAGAAGCCGCGTAGGCGCAAGGGGATTTCACCCGCAAGGATGACTAACAGCGCGCAAATCAAGCCAAAGATCAAGCCAAAGCCTAAGGAGCTGCCCATGCGCAGCGGGTGCAAAATCGCTGAGTTGCGATACGTCAAATACACGCTCGTGCCGATTGCCAGCCAACTGCCGATGAACGCGAACACAAAGCGCCACACGACGTTCATCGACTGTTCGCTCATGCGCCGCCAGGTGTTCGCCGTCCACGCATAGATACGCCCACGACGGTCAACCAGTGGCGGCAGCGACGGCGCTTCATCGCGCACCAATGCCAGCGCCCGCAGCGCCCGTTTCACGCCCGCGCGGTGCTGCTCCGCCAGAAAACGCACCGCCGCCAGCGAACGCATCTGCCCAATCGTGCGCGCCGCCGAATCTGCAACCTCGTGCGATTTATCGCTC
The DNA here is from genome assembly GCA_937870805.1 of uncultured Chloroflexota bacterium. Lineage (GTDB taxonomy): Bacteria > Chloroflexota > Anaerolineae > Aggregatilineales > Phototrophicaceae > JACAER01. Next base: position 818 of record CALMZT010000182.1, on the reverse strand, counting down.
ACCGCCACTTCTGCCAGCAGTTTATCAATCTCTGGCGTGTACACCGACTCGCGCCACAGCGAAGGCGCACGCTGCTGTACGGCGATGCGCGTGAAACTGGTCAACAGACGTGCGCGGTACTGCGTTTGCACATCGTATTCCGGGCGCGCCGCCATCAGCCGCGAACGTGTTCCCAATACACGAATCGCCGCCAGCTTGCCTTCTTCTGTCGTTTCGGCTTGCAGTGCTTGCGCCACGATACGCGGGATTTGCTGCGCTTCGTTATCCGGCAGCGTTTCCAGTCGATACAGCGCGCGGATACGGGCGGGCGCGTTCTCGCTGCGTACCGCGTGCAAACACACCCAGCGGCGGTTATCGTTGTCCAGCTTGCTCCACCAAAAATCCAGATCGTGATCGTATTCCAGCGCACCGCGGAGCAGCATTTGATAGCCTGACTCGTCAATGTCCAGTCCATAGCGGTCAGCTTGCGCGTAGTAGCCACTCATCAACATGTAGTGGGTTACGCCTAACAGGAAGCGTCCTGTGCCGCGTGCCCACGTATGCCGTGCGCGGCTGAACAGATCGACGGCTTCCAGCAGCGCCATGTCGTCGGTGTCGATCATCGGCTCGGTGAGCATATCGCCCGCGTCTGCCGTGATGCCGCCGTAATCGTCCCAGCCCGCGTCTGCCACGCTCACCGGAGCGACACCGCTGAGCGCATCGCGCACTTCTTCAAACAGCGCTGTGAGTGTTGCCGGGCGTTCGCCGGGGTTCATGGACGTGCCGCGCCGTAAAACGCTGGAAACCACAGGTGGCACATGGGCATTCACCAAATCAAC
>CALMZT010000181.1 GCA_937870805.1 uncultured Chloroflexota bacterium | reverse complement strand
TACAGTGCTGCGTGCTGATCGAACTCTCGTCCTTCAGGTCATAAAGCTGGATGTCCGTCAGCCGCGCATCACGCCCAATCGTGGTGATGTTGGTGTAGATGTTGATGTTCTGCCCCTGTTTGTTGGGTGGACCCTGCATTACATACAGGCGCGCGATGGGACGGCGACTCCTGCCTACGCCCACCAGCGTGCGCGTGATGCCGCCGAGATGTGTACGCCGCGTGCGGATAAGCACGAATGCGCCCATCACGACGACGGCAACCCAGGGCAGATACGTCACCGCGCGCTCACGCAGGCAGTCAACATTGCCCCAACCCTCCAGCAAATTCGCGGGACATCCGACAGGCTGCACAACGGCGGCTGTGCTTGTCTCGGCGGCGGGGACTTGTTCAGCAGGTACGACATTATCCGGCGCAGTAACGATAGACGCTTGCGGCGCGGTCATGTTGAACGTCACCGTCGGGCTGACAGCCTCAACGCCCATTGCATCGCGCACGCGCACGGAAACCTCGTGGCTGCTCGTGCCTGCTGGCAGGTTGTTGGCATCCCACACGAGTTCAAAGCGTGTGCCCTGTGGGTACAGCAGCGTTTGCCGTACCACATCGTCAACGATCAGCTCGACAAATTGCAGGTCACGCGCCTGATTGTCCGACCACAGGACTTCCGCCGTCACCGTCGCGCGATTACCTTCAACGGTTGTTTCGTTCGATGGCGAAGTGATATTCACCAGCGGCGGCAGCGCTTGCGGCGCGTTCAACTGGACATTGAGATTAACAGGTGCGCTGGTCGCTGCAATGTCCGACGCGCTGTAGACACGCAGTTGCAGTTGATACAGGTTCGCGCCCATCGTCTGAATGCTGCTCACGTCCCAGGGGATTTGCAGCGTGAGGCGGCGCGTGCCATCGGGAAGTTCCACCAGCGATTGGTTAGCGGCTTCGATTGCCACAGGCGGCAGCGAATTGACTATCGCGCCATTTGCCAGCAAATCGCCGCCAGCCAGCACAAACGGAAGCTGCGGCGACCATTCAATCACGGCTTCGATAGTGACGGTGTTCACGTCAAAGGTCAGCAAGGCGCTGTCACGGCTGATTTGTCCGTTGCGCGCGACGGTAGTGTTATTGGTCGGCGTCACGATGGTCACGCTGGGTGGGCTGATAAGCTCCACCTGCACGTTGACCGTAATCGGCGCGCTCACCGCCTCGAAACCGTCCACGTCACGTACCCGAACCTGAAGCTGTCCAAGGTTCGCTCCGGCGGCAAGGAAATTGCTGATGTCCCAATCCATACGGAAGAAGCGCATCGACGGATCGACGTTTGTGGAGGGTATGCCTGCTTCTTCTGCTGACAGTAAGCTCGGATACGGCTGTGTCCCTAACGGTAGTCCGTTGAACAGTAGTTCCGCGACGGCGAGGGTTCGCGGCGTGCCATCTTCCCAGATGATGCCCGCGACGATGGTCACGCTGCCATCATCCTGAAACTCTGGCGTATCTCCGGCGCGCGGCACAGCGATACGTGTCACGTTGGAGTTGGTTTCCGGTGAGAGCAGCATCACTGTCGGCAGTTGCAGCGCGGGCACGCTGACCTGTATGTTCACAGTAATCGGTTCGCTGACCGCGACAGCACCCTGCGCGTTGCGCACTTGAATGACCACATCCCGCAGATTTGCGCCGATGGTCGTGAGATCGCTGATGTCCCACAAGAGTTCCATCGTGGCTTGCGCGGGCTGTGGCTCACTGCTAAAGGTTTGTGTATCGGGTTCGATGACGTTTACCGTTGGGTACGGGAAGTTGGCGACGACTTCTCCATCCACCACAATCTCAGCAGAGACAATTTCGCCTGCCGTTTCGCCGTTCCAGACAAGATGCGCGACGAGTGGAATCTCATCAAAGCCGTAGCCCGTAATTGTGCCCGCGCTGTCGAGCACGGCGATACGTTCCAGTGTGACGTTGTTCGCAGGTGCGACGAAGCTCACAGTAGGCAAAACGTCCGGCAGATCGACGGTGAGGTTGCCCAGTACGGCGGCGCTGACAGCTTGAATGCCGAGTTCGTCGGTGATGCGGATTTCAAGCGACTGAACAGTATTTCCCTCAGCGGCGAAAGCGCTTAAATCCCACGTCAGTTCATAGGTCTGCGTGACAGGCACGGTTTCTGCACTGGGTTCTGCGGGCGCTGCTTGCGGCGTCGCTTCGGCAGTGGGCACGACGACAACAGGCGCAAGGTTGGTGAAAGTGGCGGCAGATGCGCCATTGATTAGCAGTTCCGCTTGAGCCAGCGTGCGCAGCAAGCCATCCGTCCATGTCACGTCGAAGCGAATGGTTGTGGTGTTCAGGTCGAAGACAGGCGTGTCACTGGCAGCGGTTTCTTCAGTCGCCGTGCGCAGCAGCGTGAAATTGGCTGCGGGTGATGTGATCGTGAGTGTCGGCGCAGCAACGTTGACCGCGTAGTTGGCACTCGCGGGCTGTGCAGCGTTGTCTTGCAGCCCAATGGTGACGGTGCGTTCGCCTGTCGCGCCGGATGTGCTGCGATAAGTGGCAATATATGATCTGCCAGACGCGGCAAACTGCCCGTAGAGGGTGTTCAGAAGCTGGTTGGTATCCTGATTGCGATTGTAAGGCAGATACTGCCCACCCGACGCTGACGCCAGCATTTGAAATGGCTCTGCGTAATTACCGCCGCGATCTGTGTGCAGCACGAAGATCGGGATGTCGAGTGTGCGTGCTTGCGCGCCGATTTCCTGCGCCAGCGGGACTGCCGCGCTGTTGACAATCGTATCCACGATGCGGCTGGCATAAACGATATAGACGGGCGCAGAAGGCTCAAGCGCGAGTTCGCTGAGGCGCGTGAGGGTATCTTGAACGGCAGTCAGGCTTTGCGTTGATTGTCCCGCCTCAAGATTCAGCGCATCAACGGCAGCGCGAAAATCAGCGGCAGATTGCGTAGGATTGAGCGCGATGGTGGTGGGCTGCTGGTATCCTGAACCGCCGCTGACGACGATAGAAACCGTATCCACGCCATCACGGAAGAAGCCGCTGTCAATCCACTGGCGCAGCGCCTGCCGTAAGAGCGTATCACTCAGCGCCACTGTGCCGGAATAGCGCCCCAAATCGAGCACGAAAACCAGCGTCACCGCCTGCCCATCGTCCAGCCGCACGTTGACTTCACCTACAGGCTGACCATTCTCAGCAACCGTGAAATTTGTCAGCCCCGGCGCGAACTGTCCAGCGGAGTCGAACGCCTGAAAATTAACGGCGACTTGGGGGAAATGGCTGGCGTCGATATTTTGAATCGTCAGTCGATACGTTTCGGACTGTGCGGAGACCAATCCGGCAAACAGCATCACAGCCACGAGGATGGCGAAAATCAGCAGTTTCTTCATCGTGGCACTTACTCCATATCAAATTGCACGACAAGTTGCAGCAGCGGGTCATCCGGGCTGCTGCCGAGCGAAATAACGTTGTTCTCAAATAATGCCATGGGTCGGCGCGGGAAAAGACGGCGACCATCGACAAACATCGGCATATTGGCGGTTGGAAGTGCCTGCACATGCCAAACGTCGTCGATGCACACGAACTCCGCCTGCGCGCCCTGAATAAGATGACGTTTGCGGCGCGGGAGAATGTGGGTAATGTCGATAGTTTCCTCAGATCCGCCCAGCACCGCCGTTGTCCCCTTCACCCGAAATGGTGTGAAAGCGCCGCGCGCCGGGATGAGGCGTAACTGATAATTGACGTGCGTGGGCAGCAGCGCCATGCTGATCAGATCACCTTTTTCCAATCCGTAATCGTCTAAAGTCTGGTCGAGATGTGCGGTGTAACGCCCGATATAAAGCTGTTTAACTTGTTTCTTAATCAGTTTTGCCAGCCCATGCAGGATGTCATGTGCAGTGGCATTGTCTGACACTTCCAACACCTGTATACCGGGACGCATCACGTTCAAACCCAACCCCTCACTGGCAGGCACTTCATCAGTGACCAGCGTGAAGATGTCGCCTGTACGGATACCGAGTTCGTACAGCGCGCTGTCTGTCTGACTGATGCGATAGCTCACGACGAGTAACGCATCAGCCATTGACGGCACATGACGCTCAAAACCCGCGCGCACCTGCGCCAGCGTTGTGCTGCCGGGCAGCGGCAGGGAGCGATCAATTTTGTCCACGACGTTAAGCGAAACGCTAAGTTGCGCCAAGTGTCATTCCTTGACAAATCTAATTGATAGTAATCGTAGGGGCGAAGCGCCGCTTCGCCCCTACAATCCCACATTTACTACGCAGGTCGCGTATCTTCCGCCACGAAATCGCTGATGACGCTGATGACTTTGCGCCCGTTGGCAGGGACAACCTTAATCGCGCCTTTGCCACGTTCAGGGAACAGCATCCAGTAACCACGATCTTCCGGCACGCCCCAGACCCATGTCACGCGCTCGGTGAATTCAATTTTCCCTTGTGCGTTGGGCACGCCCGTTGTCGGCCACATCACCGATACAACGGCGTTGATGCCAGGCGAGACAGCCGCGCGCGCGAACAATTCAGGCACATTTGTATCGAGCAGAAGTTTATAAGTGGCTTCTGCGCCCTGAGCTTTCAAGGCGTCGTCAATATCATCAATCAGCCTGGCATCGACGGTGAACTCTGTGTCGCCTGGCACTGCGTCATTACGCAGACGGATACGCAGCAGCCCCGCCAGCACCAGCAGCATCGTCTTGCCATCGGGGATGGTCTGGAACTGGTGAATGCCCGGCTCTG
>CALMZT010000180.1 GCA_937870805.1 uncultured Chloroflexota bacterium | reverse complement strand
TTCGCTTGGCAACCTACGAACAAGGGGTTTAAACCCCTTGTTCAAGCACAAATACCTGGTGTGAAGCGAAAGTCCTATCTCTAAAGAATGTTGATGGGGAAAAATCTACAAAAAAACAAAAAGTGCCTAAAATGTTGACAGCCCAGAACATGTCTGGGCTGTCGTTTAACGCAAAGTAGCGGGTCGGAGGAACGCCCCTAAAAGGCATCACTCCTCAAAAGAGAGGTCGTGTGTGTTAGAGGCGAACCCCCACCATACTGTTATCCACGAGCACCTCCTCATCTACTAATTTGACGATAGGTTCACTATAGCACAGGATGGCTCACCATGCAAATATCAATTTTGTCATGGAGTGACCAATTCGCCCGTCATCACGACCTCAAAGGCGCTGCCGGGAACATCCTCAAGCTGGTCAAGATCTTCATCATCCCAGCGCGTATCCGTTGCCCCCGTGATGAACCAGCTTGTGCCGTTATCCGCGACGATCATGCCATAACGTTGCAGCGCTTCCAGAATCACACGCGACATCCCTGTGAAACCGCTGATGTCATAATCAGCCCGCAGGCGCAGGCGTAAACCCATCGGCGGCAAATTAGAGTCGCTGCTGTCGGATGCCCAATGCGTAGCAGGCGCAATGTACGCGCGCTGCGATTCCTCTACCGTAAAGCGCAGCGCATGATTTATCGCGCCGCTCATTACCTCATCATAGCGCACCAATCCTGGGAAGATCGGCAGCCCGGCAGCATCAGCAGAAGTCCAGCCCGCCGGACGCAAACGGTTCGATAGCAGATCAAACACCGCGCCCGCATCAGCATTCCAGCCCGCGCCGTTGTACTCCGCATTGTACATCTCATAGAGCATACAGTTATCCGTGTTGAGCGCGAGGACATGCTGATCATCGCCCGCTTCGACAGGCGCGTCCGCCGGAATAGGATACGGTCCGGGGTCGCTTTCGTCGCCATAGGCAGTGAAGGTGATCTCAGCAGGCGGCGTAGCGTCGTCTACCAGAATGTACGGGATGCCGTAGTCGGGATTTGAACCGAAATCAGGATGCAGGAACTCGTCGCCGCTGGCACTGATAGCCGCGATGTAGTTGTCAGAATTAGGGTCTACGGGCAAGCCGGACACGTCCCAATTCCAGGGATTATCGGCGGGGAACACGGGACAGTTGCCCACTGTCGGCGGGCGCGTGAAGGTATCCGGTCCATAATCTTGGGCGTGTGTGAATGTCCACGCGGCGAATACAATGAGCACAAAAAGTAGGTTGCGACGCATCATTGACTCCTTGAAACAGCGTTTCCCTTCATCATACGCCCATTGCTGCGACCTGCGCACAGCAAATCACGTATTGTAAAGGTTCACTGAATTTATAGCATTTTACGGCAATAGTCGGTAAACTGTCTGCCAGTCCTTCGCTGTAACTTCAGGCGTCTCCGCCAACGGCAACGAGGGAAGCACCTTCCCAATGGAATAGTGGGCGTTCTCTGCCGAAAGCGGGGCAGAGGTCAAATATTCCCCGTAGACCCTTGCCCTCAAGTAATCCCCAACGCTTTTGCGGGAGGGATAGCCGCTTCTGTAGTTAAGCCTGTGTGGTCACACCGCACCAACGATTTCCGTAGTTTTCTATGGAGGTTGGAACTATTGAGCTAAAATGAGCTTGGACAAGTGAGGGGGCTTTGGACGAGATTTTAATTCCGCTCACTATTCTATCGATGGTGATCGGGCTGGTGCTGGCGTTCGTGCCGATGGTTCCGGCGACGGCGCTGCAATGGGCGATTGCGATGCTGTTCGCGGCAGCAACCCAATTTGAGCGTGTGACGGTGCCTG
>CALMZT010000179.1 GCA_937870805.1 uncultured Chloroflexota bacterium | reverse complement strand
AGGCGTGGTGCAAGGGCTGCTGAGCAAATGGTCACAGGACAGCGGCTATGCGCTGGTGATCGGTGAAGGCGGGGATCTTGGCTTGTGGATTGGCGATGGGCAGCAGACACAGAAGCTGTATACAGGTGCAGCGCTGCGTTCGCGTCAGTGGTATTTTGTGGCGGCGACGTTTGATGCCGATCAACAAGCGACAAGACTGTATCAGATTCCACTGTCGAATTATGCGATAGAACCTACGTCAGCCGTCGTTGAGCAATCGATGTCGGTAACGCCAAGGGAGAATGATGCGCCGCTGCTGATTGCCGCCTTAACAAGCGAAACCGTTGGTAAGCGGACGGTGGCGCGCGGCTTGTATAACGGCAAGATCGACAGCCCGCGCATCTTCGCCCGTGCACTGCATGAAGCTGAACTCGAACGCCTCAAAGTGGATGTTTCGCCTGCTGAGATCGGGAAGAAAGATTTGCTTGCGGTGTGGGAATTTGCCGACGACATCCCTTCGTCAAAAGTGACCGACAATGGACCGCACCTGCTGCATGGCGTCGCCATCAACATGCCAACGCGCGCCGTCACGGGACACAAATGGGACAATTCTGAACATGATTTCAAACGGGCGCTGACCCACTACAGCGCGATTCACTTCCACGACGATGATCTGGAAGACGCAGGCTGGGAAACGGATTTTGTGTGGAAGATCCCTGAAGGCACACGCAGCGGGTTTTATGCGGCGCATCTGCGATTTGGCGATCAGCAGGATTATGTGCCGTTTTTTGTGCGTCCCAAGCGCGGGACAGCGACAGCAAAAGCCGCGATTCTTGTGCCGACGATGACCTATCTGGCGTATGCCAACGAGCGTATGCCAGGATTCGAGCTTTACAAGAAAAATATCACGAGTCATAAAATTGAAAAAGACCCGCTTGATTTTTATCTGGCAGAGCATCCCGAATTTGCCATGTCAATTTACGATTTACATTCGGATGGCAGCGGCTGCTGTTACTCGTCGCGCTTGCGTCCTATCGTGAATATGCGCCCCAACTATCGCATGTGGCTCGTGGACTCGGCGCGACATCTGGGCGCTGAACTGTACCTCGTGGATTGGCTGGAAGCGAAGGGCTTTGAGTACGATGTGATTACCGACGAAGACCTGCACCACGAGGGCAAAGATCTGCTGGCGCATTACCTCGTGGTGATGACAGGCACGCATCCCGAATACTGGACAACACCGATGATGACGGGATTGGAAGAGTATCTGCAAGATGGCGGCAGGCTGATGTATTTAGGCGCAAATGGCTATTATTGGGTGACGGCATTGGATGAGGAGCGCCCGCATGTTGTGGAAGTGCGGCGTGGGACGGGTGGGACGCGCGCGTGGAACTCTGCGCCGGGCGAACACTATCACAGCACGACAGGAGAACTCGGCGGCTTGTGGCGGCATCGCGGCAAAGCGCCAAACCAGATTGTAGGCGTTGGGTTTACCAGCGAGGGCTGGGACTCGCCGACGCCGGGGTTCAAGCGCCAGCCGGGAAGTTTTGACCCGCGCGCGGCGTTTATCTTTGAAGGGGTAGGCGCTGATGAGGTGATTGGCAACTTCGGCTTATCTCTCGGCGGCGCGGCAGGCGATGAAATTGATCGGGTCGACTATGCGCTAGGGAGTCCGCCCCATACGCTGCTGTTGGCAACGGCGTCGGGCTACACGCGCAAATATATGCCCGTGATTGAGGATTATCTCGAACTCTCTGCGACCATGCTTGACAAGCAGGACCCGCGTGTGCGCGCCGATATGGTGTACTTCGAGACGCCCAACGATGGGGCTGTTTTCTCCGCGAGTGCGATTACGTGGTGTGGCAGCTTGTCGCACAACAACTATAACAACAACGTGTCGCGGATTACCGAGAATGTGCTGCGGAGATTTTTGGAGTAGGCAGGATACAATCCGATGTCAACAACTCACTGCCCATTGTGCCACGCCGCATTGGAAGTACGCTGGGAGATGGAAGGGATGCTGGCGTATAATTTGCGGCTGCTGTTGAAGAATGAGCAGCAGGCGGTGAGATAAGCGCTTCAGTGTGATGAGGGTGTACACGCTGGTGCGCCCCGCGAAAGGGTTTTCAGACGATTGTACTCAACCACGTTTGTGTTAAATCTGTTAGAATAGGTCATTCTCAGAGTATTGATTAACACTTTTAACGTTTACCTTACTTGACTGTAGTGGAGAGCTATGCTATAGTGCCTGTTAAGTCGTGATTTGACCCACACCTTCTACCATTCGCCCGTTGAACACAACATAGCGTGTTGAAATCCTTCGGGAAATTCCGTTGCTTACATATCAAACGCCCGCCACGTCCAACCTCATGCGTGCGCAGGTGCGAACATAACGAAAGACAGTCTTGAACAACGCGCACACTGTATCCATCGGGGTACCCTGTATCCCCTATCGGTACCTGGGGCGTATCTTCGATAGTATGACAAAACCACGTATTCCGCGCCCGTTATTGCGCACGCGGCGCTACTTTGAACTCGCAATGTTAGGAAAGGAGCCAGGCGTATTGCGTTCGCTTCCCGCGAAGCGTCGCACGCCCCATATATGATCATGGAAACTTTTGCAATCGCGGATCTTGAAAATCGCACGCTTGACGATTTGCGGCAGATGGCACGAGACGCAGGAGTCCAGCGCTTCAGCCGCTTAAAAAAGCAGGATTTGATGCTGGCGCTACTGCGCGAAGAAGCCGAGCGCAAAGGGCACAAACTGCGCGGCGGGGTGCTGGAAATCGTAGACGACGGCATCGGCTTTTTGCGGGCAGAAAAATATCTGCCGGGACCCAACGATGTCTACGTCAGCCAGACGCAGATTAAGCGCTTTAATCTGCGCACCGGGGATATGGTCATCGGGCAGGTGCGCGCACCCAAAGACTCGGAGAAATACTACGGTCTGCTGCGTGTCGATGCTGTAAACGGTCTCAACCCCGAAGACGCGAAAAACCGCCCGAATTTTGAAGACCTGACCCCGATTTTCCCCCTTGAACGCTACAATCTCGAAACCAACTCCCGTGTCCTTTCAACCCGTATGCTCAATCTGGTAGCACCGATAGGACGTGGACAGCGCGGCTTGATCGTGTCGCCACCCAAAGCGGGTAAAACGACAGTCCTGAAAGACATTGCGAACGCGATTAGCCAGAATTATCCCGAAGTTCATTTGATGATCGGACTCATTGGCGAACGCCCTGAAGAAGTGACCGACATGGATCGCTCGGTGGATGCCGAAGTCATCGCCTCGACGTTTGACGATCCGGTACAACATCATGTGCGCGTGGCGGAGATGGCGCTGTCCCGTGCCAAGCGCCTCGTCGAAATCGGGCGTGATGTAGTGGTGCTGCTGGACAGCATTACCCGCCTTGCGCGTGCTTATAACCTCGTCGTGCCAACCAGCGGACGCACGCTATCCGGCGGTCTTGATCCTTCAGCGATTCATCCACCGAAGCGTATTTTCGGCGCGGCGCGTAACGTCGAAGAAGGCGGCAGCCTCACCATTATTGCGACGTGCCTGGTCAACACAGGCAGCAAGATGGATGATGTGATTTACGAAGAATTCAAGGGCACGGGCAACATGGAACTGCACTTGAACCGCAAGCTGCAAGAGCGCCGCATCTTCCCTGCATTCGACATCGAACAGTCATCGACACGCCGCGAAGAACTCCTGCTGGGTCCTGACGTGCTGCAACGTGTCTACACGATGCGCCGCATGTGGTCGCATTTGGCAGAAGACCCGGATATGGGTCCGGTGGGTGCGACAGAACAACTGCTCAACACCTTCCGCCAGGCAGACACCAACGAGGAATTCCTGAATTCACTGCCGGGCGCTGGCGCGGCACAGAATTCGCGGTTTTTCAGCTAATGAATGACAAAGGGCACGTAATGAACGTGTCCTTTTTATTTGTGTGTTAGGGACGGAAGCGCGGCGCAACTTCGTAACAGGCACTGCCATCCACGGTAAAGCGCGCACCTATATTTAAACGATTATTGACATCCGTAACATAGAGGTCGTTAGTTCCACCTGCCTCAAGCTGCCAATGGAAAATGCGAACTGCACCGTTGCTGTCTGAAAAAATATTCACACCATACCGATCTGGAGGTGAATCTTCGGAGGTCTCAAGTTCTAAGGTCTCTAGATTAATGATATATGTTGCCCAGACGCCTTCATCATTAGTACCTCGATTGAAGAGAATGTGCGTGTTATCCACCCACAAGACGTCACCGTCACGCTCCTGAGTCAAGCGCCTGATTTGTCCTGTCTCGTTGATGACGTGAATGCCGCGCGTTTCGCCTTAAGCCGTGTATGCCAGTAAATTGCCATTAGGAGACCAGGCTAAGTTTCCTTTGGACACACCATCGCGGGTTAAAGCGATACTTATTCTCTGAGCAAAATCAGATAAGTAAATATCTACCCCGTTTCTGCATCTTCCGACATAGGCAAACTGTGGCGTATTCATCGTTTGTCCAATCAGCTTTGAAGTCACGAGGGTGAAGGCGATGATTGTAGGCAGCAGCAGGTTGATGGCTAAATAGGCTCGGAG
>CALMZT010000178.1 GCA_937870805.1 uncultured Chloroflexota bacterium | reverse complement strand
CCGGACGCGTGGTGCCGGATTCCGCCGTGCGGCCCGCCGGCTTCGGGGCCGCGCTCGCCCGCGACGGCGGCGACCTGCTGGTCGGCGCCGCGCGGCGTTCCAGCACGCTCTTTTGCGTACCACGACGGCGTGCTTCCTCATCCGAAAGCGTGACCGATTCGATACCGCCTACCAGATCGGAAAGCGTTGGGTTCAGCAGCAGATTTTCCAGCGCGTTACCGTGTGCTGTACCGATCAACTGCACACCGCGTTCCGCAATCGTGCGTGCGGCAAGGGCTTCTAACTCACGCCCAATTTCGTCAATGACAATCACTTCAGGGTTGTGATTTTCGACGGCTTCAATCATCACCTCATGCTGGCGTTCCGGGTGCGACACTTGCATACGCCGTGCCTTGCCCACCGCCGGATGTGGCACATCACCGTCACCACCGATTTCGTTTGAAGTATCGACGATCACCACGCGGCGCGTTTCTGCCAGCACACGTGCCGACTCGCGCAGCATAGTCGTCTTACCGACGCCGGGCGGACCCAGCAGCAGCACGCTTTGACCAGACTCAATCAAGTCCTGAATGATGTCGATAGTACCATACACAGCACGCCCCACACGGCACGTCAAACCCACGACTTCGCTGCGACGATTGCGAATCGCGGAGATGCGGTGCAGTGTGCGTTCCAACCCTGCACGGTTGTCGGCGTCAAACGTTCCCAAATTTTGGACAATCTCATCGATTTCGTTGCGCGTGACTTCTTGTTCCGATAGCTCAACTTCGCCATCTACAAAACGCGCTGTGGGGATACGTCCGAGGTCTAGCACAACTTCCAGCAGGTTATCAATGTTGCCTAAAGTGTCGAGTGCTGTGTTGATGTGATACGGGAGTACTCGCTTTAGCTCGTTAATGTTGTCTGTTATACGTCGTTCCATATAGTGGAGAAATATCACTCCTGTTTTGGTAAATCCATAATCGACTCGGTTACACGTCCTGCCGAAGCAGGTTTAGCGTCCAGCGCGTGGGTCAGCGGGGCAAACGCCGCATGGCGAATTCCCGCAGCGATGTGTCGCACCATCACCGCTTGCTGCGTCCACGATTCGAAGCCAAGCCCCGTGAGGGCGTTTTCCAACCATTCCTGATAGCGGCGTACTCGGACATAGACCGGCACTTTCGCCGCACGGTTCGCACGCGCCGCTGCCGCCATAAGTATTGCGGGCGCGCGCTTGTACGTGTCGGGGTGCAAACAAGGCATCAAATAGACACCATATTTACCTTCTGAAACTGCAACATAGCCGACAATGCGCTCATTTTCGCGGTATACATAACCGCGTGCGCCAAAATCGGCAAGCTGCTGCACCATACGCGGCGTCGTCTGCGCGTGGAGCGATTGGATGCCCACCTTATCGGCACTGGTCATCTCATCGAGTTCCACAACATCCTGCGGGGGTGGCAGAGCGCCTGCTTCATACCGCCAGATCTCTTGCCGCGCGTAAATGGCAAAGCCCGCAATTCGCATCGTCTCGAACAGCGTGCTGCTCTCGTCCACCTCTGCGGTGAGCGTATGCGCGCCACGACGACCTGCTTCCTGAGCCATCGCGTCCAACAGATGTAACCAGGCTGTGTCTTCATCGCCTTCAGTTTCAATACGCGGCGCAATGAAGACCATATGGGCGTTCGGATCATCGGGACGAACCCGAATCTGTCCCACCACCGCCAGCCCATTCACGCGCACCAGCAGCGTATACAACCCGCGCTTGGGAAGCAAAACACCTGAAACATGGGGCGTAATGACATCACACGTCAGACCCAGTTCGCTGTTGAGGATACATCCATTGTCCATCAACCGTCGCAGCAGCGGCAAATCGCGCAGCTTAACGGCACGCAGTTCACGAGTGAACATAGGCTTCTTTTCCACAGTGCCTTGTCGGCGCTGCTTATTGCTCATTTTATCACCATTACTTTACCCTTACAACGCCGCTGTGACCCCACAACTGACGAAGTGGTATCTTTTAACATAGTTATAACACTCTGCATACTCGTTCGATACTTTATCGAAAATGTCCGCGTCACGTTGCAAAGCGCGGCATGACGTAGTTTGTGACGAGCCAGATTCCCAACAATACACCACCGCCGAGCATCACAACCAGCGCGAAACGCAGTAACCATTTAGCGGCGGTGACGACGGTTTGGATGACGAACATCGCCGCGCGCAGGGCGCCCGACGAAATGCCGTAGACCATGAACGGCCGATTTCCGCGCAGCTTCTGGATATACATCGCCGCCGCGTAGCAATCGTCGGCGCCCTGCGCGATCGCTCCGGCGAACGTCGCACTTGAATCGAGGACGTACTTCTATGGCAGTTGAATCGCTGTTCATCCGAGATCTCGCCTATGTATTCGCCGCCGCCGTGATCGGAGGAGGACTGGCTTGGATGGCGCGGCAACCGCTGATTCTCGGCTATGTGCTCGGAGGCATTCTCGTCGGTCCGTTCACGCCTGGGCCGGTAGTGTCCGACATCTCGACGTTTGAGTTGTTCGCCGAAATCGGTGTTGTGTTACTGATGTTTTCAATCGGGATGGAGTTTTCATTTAAGGACCTGCTGGGGGTGAAATGGGTGGCTATAGCGGGAGGTCCGATTGGGATTGTCCTCTCCATCGGTCTCGCGGTTGTCCTTGGCCGTATCGTG
>CALMZT010000177.1 GCA_937870805.1 uncultured Chloroflexota bacterium | reverse complement strand
GCAGCGCCTTACCGCCTTCAGCGGCATTCGCGTTCGCCGTCTTGACCGTTTCGCCGCTTAATTGGCGAAGGTATTGAATTAAAGAATGGGTTTTAGTTCTTGCTGACTGCTGTTCGCTGATTGCTGAAAGCTATTTTGGAGTAAAGGTGTCAGGACAAGATCGTGTACGTTGGGATACGGTATATCAACAGCGGAACGGGCGCTATCCGGTAGCCGACCCACTGCTGTTTGAGTTCACGCTGCCCTTAGCGCTGTACCCTGACAATGACATTGAGCGCCGCGCTCTTGATCTGGCGTGTGGTGTCGGGCAAAACGGCTTGTGGCTGGCATCGCAGGGTTACATCGTCGATCTGATGGACATCAGCCGCACAGCGCTGCTGCGTGCCCGCAGCGAGATAGAAACGCGCCGCCTGCACAATGTCAACGTGCTGCAAGTTGATCTCGACACCGTTCACCTGGCACGCAGCAATTACGATCTTATCTGCGTATTCCGTTACCTGCGCCGCGAATTATTCCCGCAGTTGCTGACCAGCGTGCGCCCCGGTGGTCGTATCATCTACGAAACCTTCAACACGCGCTACCTCGAACAAGTTCCCGCCTTTAATCCCGCCTTTCTGCTTGAACCTGGCGAACTCGAATCGTATTTCCTCGGTTGGGAAATCCTCTACTCTGATGAGGAACACGAGATTTCGCAGTTCGTAGCCCAAAAGCCGCACCACTAATTAACGCTAGAATCAACCTCTTCCTATGCTATAATCTCGCGTAATATCCGTACACGCGAGGATGTCTCATGCAATCATTTCCTTCTACAGCCACCTCTGGAGTCACAACACGCAAGCTCACTTTGACTGTTGTCATCCCTTGCTACAACGAAGTCACGACTATCCAGCAGATTTTGGCGCGTGTGCTCGATGTGGGCTTAGTCAACGAAGTCATCATTGTCGATGACGGCTCAACCGACGGCACGCTCGATGTGCTGAAAGCGATTGAAGCCGAAGCCACTCCTAACGTGCATGTCATCTATCATGAGCGCAATCAAGGCAAAGGCGCTGCGCTGCGCACAGGTTTCTCGGCGGCGAAAAGCGACGTGATTTTGATTCAGGATGCCGACCTTGAGTACGACCCGCGCGACTATCCGCTTCTCATAAAGCCCCTGGAAGAAGGCATCGCCAAAGTCGTTTACGGTTCGCGTTTTCTCGGTGGACCGCGCAAGGCAATGAACTTCTGGAATATGGTCGCCAATAAAATCCTGACTTTAACCACGAATATTCTTTATAACGCGATCCTCAGCGACATGGAAACCTGCTACAAAGTGTTCCGCGCGGAAGTCGCAAAAAATATGATCTTACGTGCGCGGGGTTTTGAGTTCGAGCCAGAATTCACTGCGAAGGTCTTGAAGCAGGGCATCCGCATTTATGAAGTGCCCATCTCCTACAATGGGCGTGAGTGGAATGAAGGCAAAAAGATCAAGTGGCATGACGCTCCCAAAGCCTTGTGGGCGCTGGTCAAATATCGTTTTGTTGATTAAACACATGTGTAGGGGCGCAACATGTTGCGCCCTTTTCCTCTAACCCATGCGACTCCCCCGTCCTATTCTGATCGCCGTCATTCTCGCCTGTGTACTGGCGCTGGCATTGGCTTTCGATGTTTCGCCTTATCTACGCGGTGGCTTTGGCTGGCGCTGGAGCTATGACCCCGCGCCACTGCTGCGTGCCGTTCCCCTCATCATCGCCACAGCCATTTATATCGTCATTGCGTATATACTGCTGCGGCGCAATGAACGCGCGCTGCCTGTCCTACTGTGGGCGATGCTCGGCGCAGGAATTCTACCGCTGTTGGTGATCTGGCTGCGCAGCGACGACGTGCTGTTTGATCTGTTCGCTCGCACAGCATCCGGCTTACCGACAGGTCAGCATTTGACGGCGGCACAGTTGGGCTGGGATGCGCCGGAATGGCAGGATTGGATTCACTACGTCGCGCGCCCCGAACTCGCCGCGAGTCATATCGGCGTCGCGCCGCCCGGTTTACCCCTGTGGTACAACTTGCTCAATCATCTATTTGACAGTGTGCCTGCATTAGGACAGCCATTGTTTCGCGCGCTGCTGCCCTATCAATGCGCCAACTACAATCTACTTGATTACACGCCCGGTGAGTGGGCGTCGGCGTGGTTTGGTGTCTTTATGCCGTTGTGGTCGGTGCTGGCAGTGCTGCCGCTGTATGGCGCAGCGCGGCGGCTAACGGGTACGCGAGAGGTTGCGCGCGGCGTGGCGTTGTGGTTTCCGTTGATTCCCTCACTGCTGATGTTCTCTGCTACGTGGAGCACCTTCTACCCTTTCATGATTCTATGCGTCTTCTGGACGTTTATTATTGGACTGCAATCTACTTCCACCGAAACCCCTACATCTACTGCAAACGTCCCTGTTTCCTCCCCCTTTCTCCCTAAGCGAAGCGACGGCGGGAGAAAGGGGGTTGGGGGAATAGGGGTTATTATCCTCTCTGGCGTGCTGATGGGTGTGTCGCTATTCACGAATTACACCTTCATTCCGCTGCTGGGGGTCGTCGGTTTGTACACACTGCTGTACTATGTGCTCATCGAACGTAAATCATCCACTCCACCGCCATTTTATCGTCCTGTTGTCGTCGGCATCTGGTTCGGCATCGGCATGGCTGTGCCCTGGTTCATCTACTGGCTGTGGAGCGGCGATGCGCCCTGGGATGTCGTGCGCGCGTCGTTGGGGCTGCACCTTGACATTGATCGTCCCTATCTGGCGTGGGTGTTCATCCATTACTGGGATTGGACAATGTTCAACGGCTTCGTGCTCATGCTGGTGTGGTATTTCGGGCTGTGGCGCTGGCTGCGCAAGCGTGAAGGTACGCCGCCTGTGTTAGCCATTGCGCTGTTGTGTACAGTCGTGTTTCTTGCGGTGAGTGGCACAGGACGCGGTGAAGCGGGGCGCGTGTGGCTGCCGTTTACGCCGTTCGTGCTGCTGGCGGCGGCTGATGGATTGAAGCGGATTGCCAATGGCGATTGGAAGCGCTCATGGCTGGTCATCACCTGTGGTCACGCTGTTGTCATGCTCGTGCTGGCAGTGTGTCTCAATGTGATATCACACGATTTCACGCCGACACCTGCGCCTCCTATCACGGCTGACAATCTGCAATCTACCAACGCTGTTTTCACCGCAAACAACGGCGACTCGTTCCGTCTAGAGGGATGGAATGCCACTGTCGAAGGTAATACGCTTACGCTCAATCTGCGCTGGCAAGGTGTGACACAGAGCACGGCTGTTTACTGGTTCAGTGCGCTGTTGGTTGCGCCTGATGGCAGCGTTTATGAAACGGGCGTGTGGCAGCCGGGACTGGGCGCACCTGTTCCTGCTGACAGCGACGCCGACGCGCGCGGTACGTTCCCAACAACCTGCTGGCTTCCAAATATGGTTATCGGTGATAGCGTAACGCTGACGCTGCCCGCGAATGCTCCAAGCGGCGATTGGTGGATCAGCCTCGCAGTGTACGGGGACAACGCATCATCTGATGGGCGCTTACAGGTTATGCTGCCCGATGGCATGCTAGATACACAAATCGGCTTGGGTCCTGTTCAAATCCATTAGCCTGAAAACTCTAAATTCGCTCAAAGCGGAATCTTAAGGTCTCAAATTCTGTTTTTTTCGCCTGAAAATCGCTTATCATGGAGATAGGAAATGACAAGGTTTGAACATGCTGTTGAAGTATTTTTATCACAAAGCGCTGGCGCAGGCGTCGTACATGGTCGGCTGTCAAGCGAAGGGAACTGCCATCGTCATCGACCCTACGCGCGACATCACGCCGTACCTGGAAGCCGCGCACGACGAAGGCTTGCAAATCACGCACGTCACCGAAACACACATCCATGCCGATTTTGTCAGCGGTGTGCGCGAACTGGCGGCGAAAACAGGCGCGCAAATGCTGCTCAGTGAGATGGGCGGCGACGATTGGCATTATCGTTACAAACACTATCCGCTGCGTGATGGTGATACGTTCATGATTGGCAGCGCGCGCTTTGAAGTGATGCACACGCCGGGACACACGCCTGAACACCTCATTTTCATTTTGACTGACACGAAAGTCGGCAACAAACCGATGGGCATCTTCACGGGCGACTGTTTGTTCGTCGGTGACGTTGGGCGTCCTGATCTGCTGGAAGAAGCCGCAGGCATCGCCGACACTCGCGAATTCGGCGCGCGCCAGCAGTTCCAGAATGTTCAACGCCTCAAAACCTTGCCCGATTACTGGCAGGTGTGGACAGGACATGGTGCGGGCAGCGCGTGTGGCAAAGCACTCGGCGCAATCCCGACAACGACGTTGGGCTACGAAAAGCTGTTTAATCCTGCGTTTCAACTCATCGACGAAAATGATTTCGTGCGCTGGCTGCTCGATGGGCAACCGGAAACGCCGCGCTACTTCGGGCAGATGAAGCGCGTCAACCGCGAGGGCGCTGCCCTATTGGATGATCTCGCTGAACCGCTGCGCTTCGACCCCACCATATTGCAGGAGGTCTTGCGCACAGGCACACTCGTAATGGATACACGGCGCGGGAAAGAATTTGCAAAGGCGCATCTTCCCGGCACGCTCAACGTCCCCGCCACGTCTGACCGCTTCAGCACTTACGCAGGCTGGTACGTCAATTACGCGCAGCCGACCTACCTCATTGCCGACGAAAGCGACATCACGCGCATCATCACCGAACTACGCGCTATCGGCATCGATAACATCCCCGGTTATTTCACGCCCGACACTGCTGAAATAGGCAGCGCCCACATCGAGCAGATCACGCCGCCGCAGGCAGCCGAACACAGCTATCTCCTCGATGTGCGCAACAAAAGCGAATACGACGACGCGCACATCCCCGACGCGCATCATATTCCAATGGGCTATGTGCCTCAGCGCTTGAATGAACTCCCGCACGACAAACCCATCGTCACCTATTGCAGCAGCGGTGTGCGTTCATTGATCGTTGCCAGTTTGCTGCAAGCGCGTGGCTTCAACGTCGTCAACATGCGAGGCGGAATCGATGCCTGGAAAGAGGCGGGATTAGCAACGAGCAATGAGCAATGAGTGGACAACGACAGTCGTTACAATATTCTTCTCTTTGCGAACTTGGCGTCTTGGCGGTTAAACTTGCATTTTTCTACCTCTTGTTAGGACTATTCCTGT
>CALMZT010000176.1 GCA_937870805.1 uncultured Chloroflexota bacterium | reverse complement strand
CGCGGATGTTCTTCACGCTCCGTATAATTGCGCAACTGCTCAACAAAGTTCCGTAACAGCCAAGGATTCAGCGCTGTATCTGGTTCCTCAATAGCTACAAGTCCCGGCACTTGAGAAAAACGCATATCCAGTGCGTAGAAAGGGAGTAACATGGCAATAGCGCGCGCTGTACCAGTAGAGATAGTAGGAGCTTCGCCTTGTATCCCTTTTTCGCGCACGAAAAAACGGGTTTCGCGCTCGGTGTGCTCTGTCTCCAGGCTATCAACGTGATCCAACAACCAGCGAACATCGTTTTGCAGTTCGTTGTAGAGTTCTGGATATTGTTTTTGCAAGAATTCGAGGATAAGCGACACATTTGATGCGCCAGGATCAATCATGTAAGGATAAAAGTGGTCATCTTTCTCAATAGAAACGCTTAAAGCGGGGACAAAATTTTCATGCAGTAACTGCCAACGTTCAGCCATGAATAGGTAGAGTTGTCGGGATTTTGCCCATAATGCTATTTTTTCCAAATTAGTAGAGTCTGGTTTCGGGAGGATAGGTAGCAAAAGAGATGGTTGATGGATTACTACATTGCTGTCAATCGTAGAGACCTCTCCAAGGGAACCGCTAAATAATGAGGACAGAATCTTATTATAGTTTTGACTTGTTAGAGACTCCGAAAGAACACCTCTTGTTTTTCTATTGTGACCTATTGACAAGCTGTAGGTCATCAAATCGTTGTCTGAAGGCGACTTAAAACTCAGTTGTAATTCGATTGGAATATCATCTGACACATTCAATGTATGTGCTTTGCGCCTTTCCCATTGATAGTACACGGCATCAGATGATTGATCGTGCATCATCAAATCGCGCAAAAAATGCAGCGCATCCAAAATATTCGTCTTCCCCGACGAGTTCGCGCCAATAAACACTGTAATTGGCGTCTTAAAGTCAATCGCTGTGTCTTTCAGGCTGCGCCAGTTTTTGAAATGTAACCGCGTCAACATAAGGTATACTCTCATCTCTAATAGACAGTTTCATTGTACTGGAATTTCACATGGAAGTCCTCGAATCGCAACTCTCGACACGTGACGAACGCTATCAAGCCAACTACGCGCACAACAAAGCGCTGGCGAACGAACTGCGCGAACGCCTTGCACAGGCGGCACAAGGCGGCGGCGAAAAATATCAGCAGCGTCACCGCGAGCAGGGCAAGCTGTTCGTCCGTGATCGCATCGACAAGCTGCTTGACCCCGGCTCGGCGTTCCTCGAATTGTCGCCGCTGGCTGCGTGGGACATGTATGACGGCGAAGCGCCGGCAGCGGGCATTGTCACTGGCATTGGGCGCATCAGCGGCGTCGAGTGCATGATCGTCGCCAACGACGCGACAGTCAAAGGCGGCACCTATTTCCCGATGACCGTCAAAAAGCATCTGCGCGCGCAAACCATCGCGCTCGAAAATCATCTGCCGTGCGTCTATCTGGTGGACAGCGGCGGCGCGTTCCTGCCGATGCAGGACGAAGTATTCCCCGACGTGGACGACTTCGGGCGCATCTTCTACAACCAGGCACAGATGAGCGCGGCGGGCATTCCACAAATCGCCTCAGTCATGGGAAGCTGCACGGCGGGCGGCGCATACGTTCCCGCGATGCCCGATGACCCGGTGATCGGCAACCAGCCAGGCACGATCTTTCTCGCGGGTCCGCCGCTCGTTAAAGCTGCGACGGGCGAAGAAGTCACGGCGGAAGAACTCGGCGGCGCGCGCGTGCATACCCAAGTATCGGGCGTTGCCGATCACTTTGCAGAATCCGATGAACACGCGCTGGAAATCGTGCGTGGCATCGCGGAGACTCTCAATCGGCGCAAGCATTTTGACGCAGACATCGCCGCTCCGGAGCCGCCGCGCTACGATCCTGACGAACTCTACGGCATTCTCCCCGCCAGCTTCCGCGAGAGCTACGACGTGCATGAATTGATCGCACGCCTGGTCGATGGCAGCCGCTTCCGCGAGTTCAAAGCCGACTACGGCACAACGCTGGTGACGGGCTTCGCACGCATCGAAGGCTTCCCCGTAGGCATCATCGCCAACAACGGCGTGCTGTTCAGCGAATCGGCGCTCAAAGGCACACACTTCATCGAACTGTGTACCGCGCGCAATATCCCCCTGCTGTTTTTGCAGAATATCACAGGCTTCATGGTCGGCAAGGCGTATGAAGCCGGCGGCATCGCCAAAGACGGCGCGAAGATGGTACACGCCGTCGCCAACGCCGCCGTGCCCAAGCTGACGGTGATTATCGGCGGCTCATTCGGCGCGGGCAATTACGGCATGTGCGGGCGTGCCTATCAGCCGCGCTTCCTCTTTATGTGGCCCAACAGCCGCATCAGCGTGATGGGCGGCGAACAGGCGGCGAACGTGCTGCTCACCGTCAAGCGCGATCAACTGGCGCGCGAAGGCAAGCCCGACATGACGCCCGACGAACAGGACGAATTCAAACGCCCGACGCTGGACAAATATGAACGCGAAGGCAGCCCCTACTATTCCACCGCGCGCCTGTGGGATGACGGCATCCTCGACCCGACGCAGACGCGCCGCGTCTTAGGCTTAGCACTCAGCGCGTGCTTCAACAAGCCAAGTGTGCCAACGAAGTTTGGCGTGTTTAGGATGTGAGTCTAAAATCTTCTTTTGTTGAGGGTGAGGTAGTTACGTTCATGTAGCTACCTTCATATTGAAGCATCGACAACAATAATTTATCTACAAAATGTAACATACTGAAGAAATCCTTGAACTTATCTTCAGTTGTAAACCGCACATAATGCGTTAAATTATCTCTATTTTTGACAAAATTAGTAATTTCATCCTCCTGAATTGGAGCATGAAATTCTTTGCAAAAGCCAGACAATTTGACTTTGTTATCTGGATAATTAAAACCATTAACTTTGAGCGCCATTTTTTCCGCTTGGGGTTTCTTGATATTTTCCTTAAAGGTGTCAAGGATTATTGGTATTATAGCTTTTCTTAAGTCTTTTTTTGATGCCGTGAAAATTTCATCGTCTATGATATATTGTTCGTTCTTAGTTATTGTGAACTTACCTGTAATGTAATCAACTAATGAACCAAGTGTTATCCCCTGAACTTCAATGAACCCCTTTGAACGAACCGTCATTAACAATTGGATTATTCCCACCAGATTATAGACAGGCGACAGATCCACAAAACGATTGTGGGTGCTTTCGATGAACTTTTTTGTGTCCACAAAACTTTCAGCGTCAATAATAGGACGTGCCCCGCTATAGCCTCCTTTTGAATGATTCCAACTTTCAACGTATATACATGTTTCGTTGTTGAAAATTTTCATATAAGAGGATGTTATTGACGTTCCTCTAGCTAAGCTCAGCATGTCTGATAACGTTTGAATCAAATCTTTTCGTGAGTCAATTTCATCAAAATCTTGAATTTCTAAGATAGCCTCTGAAGTTACACTAATCCCACTTCTTGCTTCCAGTAGCGCGACTCGCTTTTTATAATCTGAAAGTTGACGAATAATTATCGCGGTATCGCCAATTTCTAGTTGCAGTGTATTCCTGTTGAGTTGACCATCTTCTTTTGTAAATTTATCGCCTATAAACGTAAAATTTGTCAACCCGAATCGCAGTTCAAACTTATTCTCCCACGTTGGTTCGCCAAAAGACATTTTTGCGTCACCATATGTTATAAAAAGTAATTCACTGTAACGTCCCTCTTGTCCTGCGGAGCTGTATGCATTTTGAATTATGGCAGGACCTTGAATTGACAGCTTTTTCCCATCATTTGTAGTTCCCCTAAAATCTATATTGCCACTTTCTAAAGGAGGAAATAACCAATTAACTTTAATCTGGCATTTCATTCTTATAGTGCCATCAGCAAATTGTGCTGCCTCAAAAGAACACTCATAAACTTCGTTATCAAAGAATCGAAGTTGCCCACTGCCTTGATACGAAAACAACATTTCGCCATATATAGACATATCAATCATGTTTAGGTCACCTAGCTTGATAAAAGGATAAGATGAACGAATGACTCTAAGTGTATCAAAGAGAAGAACAAATGCATGGCGTGCTCAGCATATAACCGACAACGTAAACGGAGTTTTAGCCTTTTACTCGACTAAAATAAGTTTTGGCATTTTAGTCACAAGAGGCATCTCGCAGTGGAATTCGTCAAGCGTTATTGGGGACTCGGCATTGTCTACGCCATCTTTTTTGGGTGGTGCGCGTTCACACTGTCGGCGATTTTGCAGGATAATCAGGGGCAGTTCGTCTATCCCTTAGACGACACCTACATTCACATGGCGATGGCGCGCCACTTCGCCGAGAATGGCGTGTGGGGCTTAACCCCCTACGCCTTCAGTTCATCCACCTCATCCATTCTCTGGACGCTGCTGCTCGGCATCGCCTATCGCCTGACAGGTGTCCATGAACTGACGCCGCTTGTCCTCAGCAGTATCATCACGATCATTTGGCTGGGGCTGTCCTATGTCATTTTAAGACATTATAAAAGCAGCACCCTGTTAGCCGTCGTCGTCGGGCTGCTGCTGATCGTTTTTGTCCCCGCGTCCCTGCTGTTCTTTCTCGGCATGGAACACAGCCTCCACGCCCTGTTGAGTCTCGCCTACGTGTGGCTCGTAGCGCTCCGTCTGGAACGTAACACACCGACTCGCTGGGAAGCCGTTCTCGCCGCGCTGCTGGTCATGACACGCTATGAAGCCCTGTTTCTGATCGCGGCGGGCTGCGGCTTGTGGCTGCTGCGCCGTCAGTGGCGTCACAGTCTGCTGGTGGGATTCAGCGCGGCGCTGCCTGTCATCGTCTACGGTCTCATTTCTATCGCCAACGGCTGGGAGTTTTTGCCTGCCAGCATTTTGCTGCGTTCCGGCGCGAGTGTCTGGCTGGAACAGGGATCGGCGCTGCTCTCATCGAATCTCGCAGGCTTGCTGCGCAACACGCCGACGCGCGCGCTGCTGCTGCCCCTGCTGCTGTGTTTGCTGGCATACAGTCTGCGCTACAGCCAGGCGAAAAAGTTCTGGGACGCGCCTTCCTTGATGTGCCTGCTGGTGATAGGCGTGACCCTGCTGCATGTCATGTTTGCCCGTGTCGGCTGGTTCGGGCGTTACGAGGCATATCTGTTTGTGTGTGGCTTGACGGTGGGCAGTGCGGCATTGTTTACGACCTTCCCTC
>CALMZT010000175.1 GCA_937870805.1 uncultured Chloroflexota bacterium | reverse complement strand
GGCGAGGCGATGATTAAAGGCTTGCTCAACAAGAGTTTGGTGCAACCTGAGCAAATCTGCGCCGCCGACCCGCACGCTGAACGCGGCAAGCAGTTGATCGCGCGCTATGCTTTGAACTACACACCGCACAACGCCGAAGCGGTGAAAAACGCCGATGTCGTCGTGCTTTCGGTCAAGCCGCAGGTGATGGGCAAAGCGCTGGCAGACATCAAAGGTGAACTGTGCGAAAACGTGCTGATTTTGAGCATCGCGGCGGGCGTGAAGATCAGGAAGATTATCAAAGGCTGCGGCGCAACAGCCGTTGTACGTTCAATGCCCAACACGCCGGGACAAATCGGGCAGGGGATTACCGTGTGGACAGCAACGCCCGAAGTCACAGGTGATCAGCGCGAACGAGCCACAGCGATTCTCGGTGCGCTGGGCGAAACGCTGTTTGTGGAAGATGAGCATTACATGGACATGGCGACGGCGCTCAATGGCAGCGGTCCCGCGTACATCTTCCTGTTCATGGAAGCGCTGATCGATGCAGGGGTACATCTGGGCTTCTCACGACAGGATTCCGAGCGTTTGGTTTTGCAAACCATGAAAGGCTCTGTCGAATATGCGCTGCATTCGGGCTTGCATCCGGCGCAGCTACGCAATCAGGTGACGAGTCCCGGCGGTACATCGGCGGAAGCGCTGTATTACTTCGAGAAGGGCGGGCTGCGCAACGTCGTGTCGCGTGCAGTGTGGGCGGCGTACAAGCGCTCGGCAGCGCTCGGCGGCGGCAGCGACGATGACGAGGATTAGAGGGGTTGTTGCTATTGCTTCACAAGGGCAGGTATTTAATGCCTGAAAATTGATCGCACGTCACGACCTCACCCTAAATCCCTCTCCCATGCGCGAACGTAACACGAAATGAGCGTATGTGGCGGGAGAGGGACTTTAAGACGCGCGTTGCGGAGCGTTTGAGCATCAAAATAGGCTTAAGGGTGATGTACTTTAAAGGGATTGTTGAGTCAAGAATAAAATACCAACCCTTGTAAAGAGGTTATTGGTGATTGGTTTTTAGTTGTTCGCTTTTCGCTCCAAAAGCCGTTGACTGATTGCCAAAATTGGTTTGTGAAAAATATCTCCAAGTTGTTGTAAATTACCAACGAATGGGATAAAATTGGCATAAATTTGTCCTATTCCCTTCATTATTGTCCATACGATGCCGCTGCGACAGCGGTTGGTTTTATCAACAGCAGTGTCTATCTATACAAGGAGCCTGTAATGGCGGAAGTCACCAGAGACATTTATAGCTCGTTACTCGAACAGATCAATCAGTATTCTCC
>CALMZT010000174.1 GCA_937870805.1 uncultured Chloroflexota bacterium | reverse complement strand
CGTGACGATTGAAACGCGCACGGACGTTGATGGACTCACTGCCAAGTTACGCGCCGCAGGTTTATTAGCCGAGATTGACGATGTGCCCGATGATGCGGTGGAACTAAGTGAAGAGGAACGGGAACGGATTGGACGACTGTTCTTGACTAATCGTACTATCGAGCAAGATATTGACGAAGATCGGGGTGACTATTAAGTTATTGCCGCCAGAGACTTTAGTCTCCGTCTGCCG
Source organism: uncultured Chloroflexota bacterium (assembly GCA_937870805.1). Taxonomy (GTDB): domain Bacteria; phylum Chloroflexota; class Anaerolineae; order Aggregatilineales; family Phototrophicaceae; genus JACAER01. The sequence goes on along the minus strand of CALMZT010000174.1, from coordinate 2,989 downwards.
AAGTACCACGTCCACTCAAGTGGACAGGAAATACCTGCGTGGGACACTACACAAATAATTTCTGAAACTGCATATGTTTCAGATCAGGAAAATCCATTCAAAATCTGGCATATCATTTTTGAAATGGCGGCGCAGCACTTCCACGACGCAAAACTGTCGCTCAAGCCTTTTGCGTGAGCCTGCTTTATCCCCCTGAACTATGAGCGCGTGGTTTAAGCAGCACCCACAATCCATGCTGTCTCAAGCTGCAACGTTTTATTGGTCGTCGTCGGTTTCCAGGCGTGTTGTCCGACGGCGCGCGCGCGGTTTGGGTTCGGTTTCTGTTCCAGAGACCATATCTTCGATTTCGTCCATAGCAGCGGTAAGGGTAGCGCCTAATTCACTGCGCTGGCGTTCATTCATCAACGCCACCCACAGCGCCCCTAAAAAGACCCCAGCCAGTAGTGCTCTAAAAAAGCCTTCCATCAGTTTCTCTCCTTCTGCTTTGCCTGTTGAGCAACGGCTTACATGCAGTTGCTCTAGCATTTGGATGAAGTTTGTTATTTCATTAGTAAGCCTTTTTATGGGTTTCGTCAATAGCAAGCATGGTTTTTTGGATTTGAATCGTCATAGATTTTTGAGCGTGATCTCATGCATAATCCATACTCATTTGTAACTCCCCACTAGGACTACTCCGAAACCACCCACCCGACTGATGGAATATCTTGAGTTTTTGCTTATCGTATAAATTACAGAGTTTGTAGCTCGTTTGAAAACATTCACATAGAGAAAGGGTCGGCAATGTCCGCCAGGCATAATCGCTATTCCACAGCCCTAAAAAAACTGCGGTCTCGTATCCGCGCGACAGCCGGTGCCATTGTTGAAGCCTTTTTACCGAAGGATTATGGCGATTTAAAACCCGTGCCTATCCCCATTCGCACGAACCCCACCCTCGGCAGGAAACCAGCACCCAAAATCTGGATCAATGATCGTTAAACACAATTAGCTAACAGTTTTGCAGTTATTCAAGGAGACAGGACTATGAAGCAACGTTCTCAGGAGGTCAGCACGCGCGGCTATTGGCGGCAAGCCGTGCTGAAAGCGGTTGGCATTACCGTCGTGTCGGCGGCGCTACTCATCGCCGTCTTTAGCTTTATCACCCCTGCTCAAATCGCGGTGACGCGCAGTGTGCAGCCCACGTACCAGATGGTACAGGATGACCCCAACGCGCCACAAATCGCGGTACTGCCTGAAGCGCTCGAAAGGATCTCATGGGGCGCAGTGCTGGCAGGCGCGATCATGGCGATTGCCATCCAAATCTCGGTCAATCTGCTGGCGGTACGTATGGGCGCAAGCTCATTCAACCCGCGCTATGACGCCGACCCCGACCTCAAGGACTCGGTGATGACTGGCGCGGTATGGGTTGGGCTTGGCACGCTGGTTGCCATGTTCGTCGGCGGCTGGATCGCGGCACGCTTCGCAGGCATCCCCGAAGGCGTCGATGGGATGCTGCACGGGTTGATGGTGTGGGCAGTCGTCACGCTTGTCTCACTGCTGTTTCTCGGCTCGGCAGTGGGTCGCTTATTAGGCGGCGTCTCAGCGCTGGTCGGTCAAGGTTTGAATCTCGCGGGTCGCGTTACCGAAACGGCAGCACGCGGTGCCGTTGATGTGGCAAAAGGCGCAACCGGCATCGCGAAAGATGTCGTTTCTGGCGCAGCCAATGTCGTGGAGGATGTGGCTTCTGATGCGGCGAACACGACAAAGGATGCGGCGGGTGGCTTACGTGCGGTGATCCAGAAAGCCGTTGATTCGTCGCCAGAGCTTTCTGATGCGCTGGAACAAATTGATCTGGCGCGCAAGTCAGTTGAGAGCGAAGCACGCCGTATGCTGCGGCAGGCGGGCGTCGCTCCTGATCAGCTTAGCAATAAGGCGAAGGAGACAGCGGCTGAGGCGCGGCGGGCATTAACGAATAATGAGCTTGCGCCCGCAGACTTGAAAGCCGCGACCAACGAGATCGTTGACGATGTAAAACAAACCGCGAAGCAAGTTACACAGCAGGTGCAGGAAGACCCCGAAGAAGCGTTCGAGACACTTAATCTGGCGCTGCGCCGTGTGCTGCGCAAGGGTCAGATCGCCGTGAATGACGTTGATCGGAATGCGGTGGTCGAAATGCTGGTCAAGCGCGGCAACATGGACGAAACACAGGCGCGCGAAACGCTTGCTCAATGGGAAGATCGCTTTAATCAGGCGAAGACTGAAGCGGAACGGGTTCGTGAAGCAGTCCAGCAGCGCGTTGAACAGCTTCAGAGCGAAGCCGAGATGAAAGCACGCCAGCTTGAAGGCGAACTACGCGAAAAAGCTGAAGACGCCAGGCGTGAAGCTGAGCGTGTGGCACGCGAAGCGGCGCAAAAGACCAGCGATGCGATTGCACAGATTGCGGGCCTGGTATTCGCAGCGATCATCGTCGGCGCAGTAGCGGCAGGGATTGGCGGCTGGATTGGCACGCCCGAACGCCTGCCAACGGTGAATGCGAACGATCAAGGCGCGAGCACCGATACACAGTTACATCTGACCAGCGCCTCGCTTACCTTCCCCGATTTTGAATAATCTCTGGAAGGTAACGATAAAAAGTGGGCGAACAACACGTCCACTTTTTGTTTTGTTGCTGCTGCGCTACGGAAAGCGATTGCAGCAAGTTGTGAGGCTGATTTTGCTGCTGCTGCTGCGACAATGCCAGTTTCAGTAAAAGTGTCAAACATGTCGTTATGTCAAAAGCGTAGCACAAAACAGTGTCCATTTGGGTTTCTTTTGACACTTTAATGCGAGATGTAATGTAAGAACGTGGAAGAAAAATGAGCAAAAGTGGAGGAAGAGTTGCAGTCATGTTAGCGCACTCTCGCGTTTGACCTCACCCTTGTATCTTGGAGAGAGGAGAAAGCGATGAGACAATTATCGCCACTCCGATGGAAGATAGGTGAGATTGACCTCACCCTGTAGCGATCAGCTAGAG
>CALMZT010000173.1 GCA_937870805.1 uncultured Chloroflexota bacterium | reverse complement strand
CGCCCACAAGTACGGGGTGAACCACGCGTACGCGAGGCGGGAGCGCGCGTGCTTGCGGACGAGGTACATCCGGTTGCGCGTCGCGTAGTACTGCTTGAACGGCGTCATCCAGCCGCCGCCGCTCGCGCCGCTCTCGCGATGGTAGATGACGGACGACGGCTCGTACCGCAGCGTGTATCCCTTCGCCTGCGCGCGGCGGATGAAATCCGTCTCCTCGTAGTACATGAAGAAGCGCTCGTCCAGCATGCCCGCGTCACGGAATGCCTGCAGCGGCACCAGCGCGCAGCAGAAACTGGCCGTCGCGAGTCCGTCGCGACGGTGCGCCGTCGCCGGGCCGTCGGGCTTGCCGCCATACGTGTCGCGGAACAATCCGAGCGTCCAGTCAAAACCGCCGGCGTGCGTGCTGATCAACGAGTGGTCGTCGTAGTACAGGATCTTCGGCACGACCATCGTCCTGTCGTCGGCCGCGTCGAGCAGCCGTCGCAGGAACCCGGGCGTGACGGCGACGTCGTTGTTCAGGAACAACGCGTAGCGGTACCCGGCATCCATGCACGTGCGGATCGCGATGTTACATCCGGCCGCGAACCCCACGTTGTCATCGCAGCGGATGTGCGTGCCTCCCGGGAACGCGCGCTCGATCGCGTCCATCGAGCCGTCGGATGACCCCGAATCGACGGCGACCATCGTCCACGGCGGGTCCGTGACCTGCGCGAGCGACGCGCAGAACTCGTCGATGAACCGCGCGCTGTTGTAGTTGACGACGATGATCGCGATCTCCGGCGCGCCGTCAGGCATCGGTCGCCGCCTTGCGCGCATCCTGCGCGCCCGCATCCTGCGCGCCCGCGCCCGCGCCTTGTCCAGCATGTCGTAGCGAAATTTGAGGACGCTGCGCGCGATCGACGGATTCGTATAGATCAGGAATGGGAGGACATAAATTTCCGTGTCCCAGAAGTAGTGTCCCTCGTAGCCCTCGCCCGTGAGTCCCTTCGCCGCGATATTGGTCTTACCGTCTCTGCCCACCGATTGCAACAGGTGAAACATATTGAAGCGCAGCCCTTGTTGCAGCGGCGGATCGCCTTTAATCACAATGTCGGCGTTATCCCAGAACTCCACCATGAAGCCTGCCTGCTCGGCTTCCAGCTTCTTAAATTCCTCTTTTTCCGCCTCAGTGACAATCGTGCGCGCCTTAGCCAGCAGTTCGCTTTCGGCAAAGTCCTGCGTCGTGACGTAGGTAATGTATTTCTGTAACTGGATTTCCTTGCCCTGTCCCGCATCCACCGTAAAAATCTCGCTCACGCTGGTTGCATCAGAGGCAATTTCCAGCAGCACATCACATTCGGATTCGACTTGATTCATCATCCCGCACACCAGCGCCATGCCTGTATTCTGTGTGCGCTGCTTGATGGCTCCAAAGCCGCCCTCGACTGCATAACCTTCAACTGACAACACTCTCCCTTGCAGTCCGCTTCCGAGTCTTGGGTCATTCGCCGTCGTCAGGTTCGTAACGTCGCCATCTAGTAGGGAAACCAGCTTGACCTTGCCGTTAAAATTCAGCGGCGTGACATCGTAGCTGATCGCCGCCAGATATTTATGCGCAAGGGAAACCAGCCGCTTGATTTCGATTTTGACTTCCTTACCTTTGGGCGAACGCCACACCACATTGCGCTCCAGCACTCCCGTTTTCAGGTGCAGCACGCGCTGATACTCTAAGACCTCGCCCGTGAACAGGCTGAACTCGTCGTCATCCACGAACAACTTGATGGTTTTAGCGTTGGCGACGTTGAGCATCGTCTGGCTTCTTTCCGCGAAGCCATAGGCAACCTCTGGATACTTGATGACCTCGCTCTCGTAAAAGCCATTGATATATGTGCCTTCGAGTCCGTATGTGGGGTCTTCCTTATAATCTTCTTCTAGCGTGCCGCGCATCCCGATATAGCCATTTCCCAGCGCGAACACCGACTCATTACGGTAATTGTTTTTGAGATCAAATTTCGTCTCGACGATGTTCCACTCATCATAGGGGTAGATCGGCTCAACCGTCTCAATTTTTTTAGCCATCTGTGCCTCTTCTCATGGATAGCTGCTCATACCGTGAAAACTAACCTAACAAAACTTTTACTTCAGGTTAGCCCACACTCCCATGGCATTTCTCCCTCGCTCCACTGGCGTTGTAAGCGAAGCGGCGAGGGCAGGGGAAAGGGGTTTCTAGATACTTTAATACTACTCCATCGCGCTTGTTTCGTCACTAACACGGGTTAGTGTAGATTTCAGCGCTTCATATCCAACGCCTGTTCGCTAGCCTCTACAATGCGCCCGCTGGCGACAAGCTGTCGCATCTGTTCCACGTAGCGGTACATCACCGTATCTTCTTCGATAAACGGCACATGCTCCCGAATGAGCTTGTACACAGGCGCAGTGCCGCGTCCCAACGCTTTATCTGCGCCGATACGTGCGCGCCGAAAGTCGATACCTTGTGCTGCCGCCATCAACTTCTTACCTTTTTCTATGGCATCATCAATGCTACCCACCAGGTTGAAGGCTGATTCAGGATATTCATCCACTTCACCATCCATGATCATATTGAAGCCACGGATCGTTTCTTCGATCGGTACCAGTACGCCTTTCAAACCAGTGAATGCCTCCGCCACATGGAAGGGCTGAGAGAGGAAACGCTGTACTTTTCTTGCCCTTGCCACTGTCATTTTATCTTCATCACTTAATTCATCCATACCAAGGATAGCGATGATATCCTGCAATTCTTTATACCGTTGTAAGATCAATTTCACCCTGTTGGCACAATCATAATGAAGATCACCAACGATCTTTGGCGTTAATATTCTTGAAGTAGAATCCAACGGGTCAACCGCAGGATAGATACCTAGGTCAGCGATCTTTCTGCTCAATACTGTTGTAGCATCCAGGTGAGCAAATGTGGTGGCCGGAGCCGGGTCGGTAAGGTCGTCCGCAGGCACATACACCGCCTGCACGGATGTGATAGAACCATTTTTGGTTGATGTGATCCTTTCCTGCATGATACCCATTTCGGTGGCCAGTGTAGGCTGATAACCTACGGCAGAAGGCATACGTCCTAATAAAGCCGATACCTCAGAACCTGCCTGGGTAAAACGGAAGATATTGTCAACAAAGAAAAGAATGTCACGGCCCTTGCCCTGCCCGTCGCCATCACGATAATATTCTGCAATGGTCAAACCGCTTAATGCCACCCTTGCCCTTGCACCGGGAGGTTCATTCATCTGTCCGAATACAAAAGTCGCTTTTGAGTCAGCCAGTTCTTTCATATCCACTTTGCTCAGGTCCCAGCCGCCCTGTTCCATGCTATGTTTAAAAGCATCGCCGTATTTCATGATACCCGCCTCGAT
>CALMZT010000172.1 GCA_937870805.1 uncultured Chloroflexota bacterium | reverse complement strand
GGGATAGTTCAACGGCAGAACCGCAGGCTCTGAACCTGTTAATCTTGGTTCGAATCCAGGTCCCCCAGCTTACTTGGATCCAGTTCGAACATTCTGGATGAGGATCGGCGGAGATGTCTCCGCCGATTTTCATTTGTGGTCTGATACCTTCGCGGCGGTTCACACTGCGTATCTCGTCGGTCAAATCCTTGAGATATGCGAATGGAGTCCGCAACTCCAACTCTACACTTCCTTCAGCGTTCACGATAACTCGTTCAACGACCTGACGCAGGAGTTCTTTTTGATCGCTGCGTTCCAGACTATTATACAGCACTCCAATATTTGCGATAATTCCGAGCGCGGTATCCAAATTGTTGATATGAATTTCCTGTTCTTGTTGAAGTGTTTCGAGACTCTGGCGCAGTTTGCTTCGCCGATCCTGCCACTCTGCCCATAGATTGTCCCAGACAGCATCTGTGATTTTCCCCGAAGCAAATAATCTCGCCATCCGCGCTTCTTCTTCATCAACGGCTTTCAATGCAGCTTCAAACCGCAGCTTTTCATCAGGTTTCAGGTGTCCCAGTTTCTGAGCAAGCTCATGCGTATAGCTTACCCGAATCAGTGGAATCAATTCAGGATCAACCTGAATTCGCATGAGTTCGAGCGGAATCTGTTCATCCACATCACGGCATAGAAAGCTGACACCTCCGGCATTTGCCATGCGATAATAAGGTGTACCGCCATTGGTACGTCCTGCGTTGGAGGTCGATCCTGTCAGCCGAACAAAGCTGCTGCCCTCGCCTCTGCTGTAAAAAATCATACCTTTGAGCAGATAGTCTTGCCTGCGACGCGCATCACGATTTTGGCTGCGCCGTGCAAGGATTTCTAATCCACGCTCAAATTCTTCTGTTGCAACCAGTGGTTCCCAATTTCCACGGATGGTTTTGGGAGGGATATTGTTCTTCAAACTCACAACCCAACCAGCATACGTCCAGTTATGAAATGTATTGGAAAGTGTGCTGATGTTGTGTTTACGCTTGCCATTCGCTGATACTTCTACAAAAGGACGACCTGTGCGGTGACGATAGCCTTTCGTGTGAAGCGTCTCTGCAATTTCCTTGAGAGTCAGACGATCTTCCAGCAGTAAATCCCATGCGGTTCGCCAAATAGGTGCGCGTTCAAGGTCAAGTTCAATCCAATGTGCAACTCGCCCCTGTAGTTTCTTCACATCCTGAGTGGTGCGGGCTTCTACATTGATGTAGCCATCCGGCGCACCATTAGCAAAACCCCCTTGTTGCAGCTTAGCCAGTATTCCGCCTTTGACACGTATACCTAAAAGAGCCGATTCCCGACGAGCTAACGTAAAGGAGAGCGCCACAATCACCCGGTCATCGGGATCCATCGGATCGAGATCAGGCTGATTGGCAAAAACAACCGTTACGCCAAATTCATGAAGTTCATCAATCGCACGCAGCGCCTCGGTATCATTGCGTCCAAAGCGATCTGCCCGCTCGACCACCACATGCGAGAACTTACCCAGACGAGCATCTCCTAACAGGCGTTGGTAGGCGGCTCTTTCGGGCGTTTTGCCACTCAGGACATCCACATATTCGTGGAAGACAGCCATCTCAGAACGTTCCAATACGTTTTTCTCGATGACAAATCGCTGTCGTGCCCGCGACAATTCGGGTTTCTGATTTTCGTCACTGCTGGTTCGCAGGTAAACCGCCCAACCAGGCTGTGGCGCGACAGGCGATTTACTTTTAGTACGATGTCGCGGCATAAACGATCCTTAGCATTTGTTGGCCAGTGTTTTTCTCAAGACGATACACCAGCTTTTGTATCCTGTGTTTTTGCCTGTTTTTTTCGAGGCGTTTCGGTTTCGACATTATTTGGCTTGTTGATGATGCCTTTAGAAAGCAGTTCGGCGACAGCCAGAATCCTTTTGACCATTTCCTCACCACTTTGGGGCTGAGATGGCTGATTACGGGTATCCATTTTCCAATACCTCCTTTCGTTCTGATGCCAACTCCTTTTCAATCCACGAGTAAACATCACCGCCTTGCATGTAGAACTCGCCTACATCCTTACCCTGTGGCACCTGGATGGGGCTAAACCGAGGCGAGAGAGACAGCAAACGGTTTGCGCCTTTTTGACCCGCCGCATCGCGGTCATAGGCGACAAGAATGGTGTGGCAGTGCGTGAGTTCCGCATACCAGCGCGAACTGAGGATTGCAGTGGCGCTGCTCAAGGTCACAGCGGCTGCCAGATCACCCGCTTCCTGCCGCGCCAGCAGCGCATCGAATTCCCCTTCACAAAATAAGGCGATGTCCCGATCTACCAGTTGGTCAGCGCCGTACAGACCGTTGACGTTCCCACCTTTGATCTGCTGGTATTTCGGTGTGCCATACGCGCGACGGACTTTCACGGCCCATAACGCACCCGCTGCCAACCAGGGAATGGTAATACCGCAGGGAACATCCATCCCTTCAATCACCCTCCACTGGCGGAAATCACCGGGTACATAACCCAACCGTGCTGTGCGAATTATGCGCGTCGTCAAGCCTCTGCCGATGAGGTAATTCAGCGCGGGTTCACCCATTTCCGACCAGAGGGTTTCTTCCGCCTGGCTGACAATGCGCTCCGCCCGGTGCTGCCAGTTCCATTCCGGTGGCTCGGAAGGTGATTTCAGGCACTTACGCTCAGTTGGAGCAACAGTTACAGTAGGTTCGCCTAATGCTCGCAGCGCTTCGGTGAAGCTCAAGCGGCGGTAGTTCGTTAACCAGTCCAGCGCATCACCGCTGGTGTCGCAGGCTCCAAAGCAGCGGTAGCCGTTCGCCCAGACTGCCAGGCTGAATCCCTTGTGTTCATTGTGGAAGGGACACTTCCATAAGTAAGCGCGTCCGCCGCGCAGCGGGGCAGGTCCCAGATCCTGCTCGACCAGCCGACGTAGATCACAGTTTTCCTTCAAGTGTTGGGTATCCACTATGCTTCTCTCCAAGAATTTCGTCACGCCTGTGACAAAAGCCAAAATGACAAAATTCGATTTATGGCGCAGCCGTGACAGAATCAGCATCAATCAACTCATACTTCTCTGGTGGACGACCCCGCCCGCTGTAGGCATTCTGGACGCGGATGATGCGCCCATCGTCTTCCAATGCTTTGAGGGTCTCCAGCACCGTCTTCCGAGGCGCACGCAGCGTGCGGTACAAATCGCGCACAGTGGCACTGCCGCCGCAGGCTTTGAGCAGACTCAACAGGCGATTTTCCAGCCGCCCCTCTTCGTTCTCGCCTAAATCCGCCAGCAGGCGGTGGGCAGATGCCCGCCAGTCTTCGACGATCTGCTGCGCCCGATACCAGTGTGCTGCTGTCACCTTCGGATGTGGCAGTCCCGCGTCATCGTCTGCCCAGTCCATTGCCGCCAGCAGCGTCGCTACCTTAATCGCCTGGACATGTAAACGTCCGTAAACGGCACGCAGACGGTCATCCAGAGACGAACTGGGAGCAGTCATCGCCCGCAGCGCCTGTTCGTAAGCGTGGCAGGCCGTCCAGATGTCCGCCGACAGCGACCAGGCTTCGCTGGTTTTCTTCTCGCCCAGCGCATCGGGCAGCGGCGGTTCTGGCAGGCGTTCATGCAAGCGGCGCACTCGATTTGCCAGTTCGGTTGGGGTCTGGCTGTCTTTCGGGGCAGGTCGTTCCTGATAATCCGGTTCCGGGGTGAGCAGACCGAAACGCGCAAGATTGCCATTGAACCAGTCGGACGACGACAGCGCTGACGACAGTTCAGCCGGGGTCGCTGCACCCAGAATGGACAGCGCCGCATCGCGGATGACGACGAGACCTTTGTTATTCGTATTGGAGTCCAGATAAGGCGGGCAGTCGTAGAGCGTCATGATGAGTTCTTTCAAGCCCGCCATGTAGTCCCTGCCCATCGACTTGAACAGACCGGACAGTTCATCGCGCAGCAGCCCACGCTGCGCTGCATAACGGTTGCCCTTTTCCAATCTTGCCCGATCCTGCTGTGGGATGTCGGCGAAATTAGGCGGCAGAATGCCACCCAGCATCGACATAAAGTTTTCCGGTGATCCGGGCTGCGGCATGAGCATGTGCGGGATTGCCAGCCGTGCCACTTCAGCGGCGAGACTCAAACCCGCCGATTTGCGGTAGTAAGTTGAAACGGCAACGACCATCAGATACAGGTTGGGAAAGACCTGCTGCCGCCAGGGAGTGTGAATGTAGAGCCTGCGTCCAACGGCGATGGCCGCGAGATACAAACCTGCACCCAGATGAAAAGCCAGCGGCGTTTCATTGGCGGCACTGCCTGCCCAGCGCACGTAGTCATTCAACCAGCGTCCTACACCTGCCGCCGCCTGCATCTGGGCATCGGTTAGTTTTGCCGCTGCTGGAAGCTCCGGCACGATATTGAGATCGGCAGCACGCTGCGGCAGCGGCGGAGGAGGGGCGTTCGGATCGACAGCCAGCACTGCCCGCAAAAGTTCCTGTCCCAGTACCTTGCGAAGAAAGCGCAGGTCATCCGGTACAGTCGGATCGAGATGCGCCAGCAGCAGCGCAACCGCCGGGCTGAGAGGCAGGCTGTCCCACGACATGCCCACCAGCGCCCGCGCCAGTCCGTAGGCATCGTGCGGTGAAAGCGTGAAGTTCATGGTCATAACGCTTCACGCTCCGGCACTGTAAAAGGCTGTCCGCGCCGCTGCTCTTCCGCCTCAAGCGCCTGCACCACCAGTATAAAAATGAGATTAGCAAGCGGACGATGCTGCTCCCGCGCCCACTGCTCCAGTTTGCGCCGCGTCGCCGCTGTCAGCCGGAACGCGACCCGTTCCGAAAAAGTATCCTGATCCATCACTCTGGTTTCCTTTCGTCGGCTTGATGATCTCAGGATAGGCGCAAAATTA
>CALMZT010000171.1 GCA_937870805.1 uncultured Chloroflexota bacterium | reverse complement strand
GGCTGTTAGGATGAGCACAACAATGGAAAGCAACCTGAGTTCGACAAGTGTAAGCACCAAGAAGTCTGCCCCTGTGCAGACGAACTGGAGTCGCATCGGAGGGTATCTCATCCTTTTGGTGTTCACCTTTATCTATTTGGGACCGCTGCTGATGCTGGTTAACACGTCGTTCAAAACACAGTCGAGTTTTATGAGGAACGCCACTACGCCAGCGACAACCCTCAATTTAGATAATTTCGTAGAAGCGTGGAATAAAGCCAACTTCCCGAAATATCTGACCAATTCTGTGCTCTACACCGTCGCCGCAACCACCATTTTTGTCATCACGTCTGTGTTTGTCGCCTTTCCGATTGCGCGCGGTTACATCAGAGGGGGCAATCTCCTTTTCACCCTGTTCTTAATTGCCCTGTTCTTACCGCCGGGGCTGATCCCCCAATATCAGATGATGCTGCGCTTAGGGTTATACAACAATCAGCTTGGGTACATCCTGCTATTCGTGAGCAACGCGCTTGGCATCATCATCTTAGTGAACTATATCAAATCCATTCCCAGAGAGTTGGATGAAGCAGCGGCGATGGACGGCTGCGGTTATTTCCGCTTTGTGATCTTCATCATTTTTCCGTTGATTCGACCCGCTATCGCCACCGTGATAGTCATCCACGCGATTGGCATCTGGAATGAACTGATTTTGCCGACGATCTATTTGAGCAATCAAAATTTTTACCCTATCACACGCGGACTGATCGCTTTCCAGGGTGTTTACGGCAACAACTGGCCTGAGATGGCGGCAGCAGTATTGATTATGGCGATTCCTATGGTGATCTTCTACCTGTTCCTTCAGCGTTACATTATCTCTGGTTTAACGCAGGGATCGGTCACGGGATAAGACTTGGACAGCGGAAACGGCGCGCCATTTAAAGGAAACGAACATTATGAATCACGTTTTTCCAAAGGATTTCCTGTGGGGCGCGGCAACTGCCTCCTACCAGATCGAAGGCGCGACGACTGAAGGCGGACGCGGCGCAACGATCTGGGATGTGTTCAGCGACACGCCGGGCAAGGTGCTCAACGGCGATACGGGTGACGTGGCATGTAATCATTATCACCTTTACCGCGAAGATGTAGGGTTGATGGCACAGCTTGGCTTACAGGCGTACCGCTTCTCGATTGCGTGGTCGCGCATCCTGCCGAACGGCACGGGCACGGTGAACGAAGCCGGTCTCGACTTTTATAGTCGATTGGTCGATGCGCTGCTGGAAAAGGACATCACGCCGTACATCACGCTGTATCACTGGGATTTGCCACAAACGCTGCAAGATACAGGTGGTTGGGCTAACCGCGCGACAGTTGATGCTTTCACGAACTACGCGGAAATCGTGGCGCGGCGGCTTGGAGATCGCGTCAATGATTGGATTACGCACAACGAACCCTGGGTTGTCGCCTTTTTAGGTAATGAGTTGGGCATCCACGCGCCGGGGCTGAAGGATTTACGCACGGCAACACAGGTCGGGCACAACCTGCTCGTTTCACATGGCATGGCAGTACGGGCGCTGCGTTCGTGTCTCAAACCAGAAGCGCAAATCGGCATTACGCTCAATCTCACGCACTTTGAAGCGGCGACAGACTCGGTGACAGATCGGGCTGCGGCAGCGCGGCAGGATGGGTATATCAACCGCTGGTTCCTCGACCCACTGTTCAAAGGCGCGTATCCAGCGGATATGTGGGAACTGTTCGGCAGCGACGTACCGACGGTGGCTGATGGTGATTTCGACTTAATTACCGAACCTATCGACTTTCTAGGCATTAATTACTACTCGCGCGGCGTGATTGCCGATGACCCTAACGGCGGCGTACTGAAAACACGCAGCGAGTTTCCTGAGGGTGAATACACGGAGATGAACTGGGAAGTGTATCCTGAAGGCTTGTATCAACTGCTCACGAACGTGCAAAACAACTACAACCCGCCTGCCCTTTACATCACTGAGAACGGCGCGGCTTTTGCCGACGAAGTGAGCGCCGATGGGCAGGTTCACGATGAACGACGCACGGCTTATCTACAGAGCCATTTTGCGGCGGCACATCGGGCGATAGAGGACGGCGCGAAGCTCAAAGGCTATTTTGTCTGGTCGCTGATGGATAATTTCGAGTGGGCTTGGGGTTATACCAGGCGCTTCGGCATCACCTATGTGGATTACACGACCCAGAAGCGCACGCTCAAAGACAGCGCGCTCTGGTATCGTTCAGTCATCCAAGAGAACGGTTTCTAGACAGGTACTCCTCCTCCGCGAAGAGGGGCACGTTGGGGAACGTGTCCCTTTTCATTTCCCCACAAAAGAAACGTTCGTATTCTCAGCGGCAAACGTGATTTTCGACGGATTTTCTGTTGAGCGATGCGGCGCGGGATTATGCTATTATCAGAAGAAAATTTGTTGCTGCTGCAATGAGAGAAGCGATTGCAGCAAGTTGCGAACCTGAAATTGCTGCTGCTGCTGCGACAATCCAGTTTTCAGTTGTCAGTTGACAGTTTTCAGTAAAATGCAAAACCAGCCTTTAACAGCTTAGCATAAAATGGAAGTCATTTGAGTTCCTTTTGACACCTTAATGCAAAATGTAATAGTAAAGTGGAAAATTTTATGACTGTAAATATTGGTATTGCTGGCTTTGGTACGTATTTCCCGCAAGCTGTCGAAACTGCCGCAGATCTCGTGGAGCGCACGGGCATTCCCGAAGCCGTGCTGCGCGAGAAGATGGGCATTCGCCAGCGTCACATCGCCAACGAGCAGGAAA
>CALMZT010000170.1 GCA_937870805.1 uncultured Chloroflexota bacterium | reverse complement strand
AGAACGACTGAGGGGCGTGATTTACGTCGATGCATCTATGGGAGCGGGAGACTTTATCGCGGCTGATCGTGATTTGTTGAGTGCCGTCGCAGGGCAAGCAGGTGTTGCCATTGAGAATGCTCGGTTATATCGTGTTGCGGTTGAAAAGGGGCGTTTAGAACGCGAACTTCAGATGGCGCGTGAAATCCAGCAAGGGCTGCTGCCGCATCGTCTGCCACAAGTGCCCGGTTACGAAATTGCACCGCACTGGCAAGCCGCGCGTGAGGTTGCAGGTGACTTCTATGATCTTTTCACGCTGCCAGATCGAGCATTCAGCGTAGTGATTGCCGATGTTTCGGATAAAGGTGCGCCTGCTGCATTGTTTATGGCTGTGGCGCGCACTTTAATTCGCAGCTACGCTAATGGCGGACTCAGCCCGCTTGAAACCCTAAGCCAGACCAATGATTTAATTCTGGAAGATGCTGAGGGTGGCGGAATGTTTGTTACTGTGTATCACACCAAGTTTCAAGTGGGCGGACGGTGTATTAACGTCAACGCAGGGCATAACCCACCGTTGTTATATCGTCATAAGACGCGCGAAATTCAATTTATGCCGCGAGGGGGGCGTGCGATTGGGTGGTTTGCGAATAATCCTCTCTCGGAAGTCGATCTACAGCTCCAAGCAGGCGATGTGATTGTTTACTATACCGATGGATTGACGGACGCTGAAAACCGCTCTGGTGCATATTTTGGTGAAAATCGGTTAGCGCAGGCTGTTTTGGAGGTAGGCGGAAAATCAGCAGACATGGTTACCAAACATATTCTGGATTCTGTTGACATTTTCTGCGATGGCACACCACCCTTTGACGATTTAACCCTCGTGGTCGTGCGCTACACCGGTTGATGACCACAACGCTGCTTTTCTCCGGGGTGTGCAAATGAGTTTGAAAAGTGCCTCTATAGGTGAGACAACGCGCTGGTTACTCATCATCATTGTTATTTCTGTCGTGTTGTTTTTTCTGTGGCAGGTGCGGACAATTCTCCTGCTGGCTTTGCTTGCAGTAATACTGGTCGTCGGTTTTACAATTCCTATCCGTTTACTCGTTCGTCGGGGTGTTCCCCGAACTCCATCAATCATCATTTCTCTGACAGGAACGCTCGTTGTTCTGGGAATGCTAGTGCTCGTCGCCTTACCAACGCTACTTGACCAATTCGCAACGCTGACGACTGTTACTATCCCTAGTGGTGTGAATCGTATCGTCGAAAGCTGGAATAGTGGGGAGATTCAGCGGCAGTATCCTTTCTTTCGGGATATTCAGCCTTATCTTGAAAATTTACGCATTGACCCTACCGCTATCAATGAGATCGCGCGACAAATCACAACTCTCGTTGGGCAAGTGGGTGAGTCTGTAGGTCCATTTGTGAGTGGGGTGGCTAATGTTTTGTTGAGTGTCATCATTATCGTATTTTTAACGCTGTATTTTCTTGCAGAGCCAGATACTTATCTCGAAGGGATGATTAAATTATCGCCTTTGTGGTATCGCCATCGTGTACGCGCAATTTTGATCCGTTTGGAATTGATGCTGCGTCGCTGGCTACAGGCGACACTTTTATCAATGGTGTTTGTTGGGGTGGCGACGTGGATTGGGTTGCTGATCGTCGGTTTAGAACAGGCAGCAGCGCTAGGTGTGCTAGCAGGCTTATTCTCATTTATTCCCAACTTCGGTCCCATTCTCGCGCTTGTCCCTTCTATTGCGGTAGGAATGGTGCAAGCACCCCAAAACATTGGCTGGATTATTTTGATTATCTACGGAACCTCATTCTTGCAGAGTCAAGTTGTGAGTCCTATATTGGTGGCGGAGAGTCTCAAACTGCCCCCTGTATTGGTGCTTTTGGGACAGATTATTGCTGGTGTATTTCTAGGATTCTTAGGAATTATGCTTGCGGTGCCTATCATCGCTATTTTCGTGGTGCTTGTACAAGAAGTTTATATTCACGACATCCTTGGGGACTATCCGGTTGATGAACAACCGGTTACAGTTCAGGAAAACTTACTTCCCGATGGAATCTAGCAGTTTTCGTTGGCATATTTAAATTCGATACGTTTCGGGTTGACTGATAGAAAATATGTGCTAAACTGTCCTTTGTCTTTTACAAACTGTAGTGCTTCTTTAAGACACTCAACCCCAACTTGCCAACCGCCTTGAGATATGTGAGAGCTGGCGAAAAGCTCACTCTTTCACGGGAGAGATTTGGGCTTGACGAGGGGATGAAGGGTGCTATAATACCGTTTGTCTGAAACAAACAGACAACACCTCCTAATTAACAACTCAACAGTACAGCAGTGGGATTAACTCGGATGCTTGTGGAAGCGGCATGGGGGTTTTTGCGCCTCTGGGAACGGTTGAGGAGCGTGGGGAGGGAGACCTGGCGCGGAAGCGTTGGGGCTGCAGCTTAACAACAGGGAAGTGGAAACGGAAAGAGAGCAGGGA
>CALMZT010000169.1 GCA_937870805.1 uncultured Chloroflexota bacterium | reverse complement strand
CCACCGACATGAAGAGGCGCCCTTCAAGCGACCAAATCCACGCCTGCCGCGTCAACTCTGCCCACAGCGCGAACAGGATCAAGCCGACTGTACCCCCTAACACGCCGCCGACAATCATTGCCAGCACATCGCGCACAATCGTCGGGATTTTTGCAAAAATTGAAGGCACACGCAGCGGTTTGACACGCAAAGCTCCGAGAGCAGCCGCATCCTCAATCACGGCGCGCAGCAGCGCATCGAAGCGCCACGCGATCAGCACGCCAATCCAGAAACTGCTCAACGCAAAGGCGCGCCCGACGAAGCGCCACTGTCCTAAGCCGGGGACGACGCTGTACAACCAGACGAAAAACGGTGTATTGCCCGCGCCCCATGCTGAGAAGAACGCGATCAACAACAGCGCTGGCAGCCAGAAACGCCACGATTGGCGCACGCCCGGACGATGCAGAATAGGGTAAATCGGCGGCAGGAACACGAAGATCACCAGCACGAACCACACCGGCGCGACATAGCTGTACAGGAATTGATCGGCGGGCAGCGGCAGGAGTCCTTCGACCACCGTATTACGCCATGCCCACTGCGGCGTGAAGTCGAACGCCTGCCCGAAAGCACGCCCTAACGGAATCGCCATCTCGAAACCTGCGGAGGTGTCATCGGGGTGTCCGCCGATACGTTCGCGCTCCGCCCATAAGGGCAGTAAAATCACCATGCTCAAGGCAATCGTAAACACGCCTGCCAGTACCATCCGTCGCAGCGCCCCCCAATCAACGTGAGGTTTTTTGACGTGGAAGATGTGCGATAGAGTGAGGATGGCAAGCGTGAGCGCGATGGGCAGCGTGTACCAGACGTTGCCTGCAAAAAACATCAGCGTGAACGACAGCGCCGTGAGTGCCACTGTCCAGCGTCGTCCCGGCAAGCGCAGCGTTGCCAACCCACCGCCGATGACCCACGGGAAATACGCCTGCGCTGTGCCTAATTGAAAATAACCGTTGCCGAGCATGGCGTGCATGTTGCCTTTGCCAAGCATGAGCGCTGCCAGCAGCAAACGCCCCCACACCGTAAAACCCAGCACGCGCCCCATGAACCAGCCGCCAAGTCCAGCGATGATCGCTGTTAGGGCGACGCTGAGTTTGATGCCCTGCTGTCCGCCAAACAAAAAGCTCGGCACGGAACTAAAAGGGTTGAGGATGAAGCCGAACGGATTATGTACCAGCGGCTCACCGAACTCCATGTAGGGCTGCCACAGCGGGAGATAGCCATGTTCGCGCAGCGTCAAACCCGCGAGGAAGGCTGAATTGGTGAGCCATTCGCTTTCGTATCCTGACAAACGGAAATTGTCGTTACTCGTCCACCAATCGCGCGTCACGTAGAGCGCCAGCACGAGGACGCAGGCAATTTCGAGCAGCGTTTGCAGACGTGGCAGCGGCTTGTCTTCGGCAAAGGGACGATCTACGGCAATCGAGCGCGTTTTGAAGACCCAGCGCAGTATCCGCCGGAACACGCGCAGGGGATTTGCGCCCGCCCGCACTGCCGCTGCGAACATGCCCAACAGCGCCACGATGACCAGCACTATGACGCCTGAGCCAGTGGGCAGCAGCGCCAACAGCAGCAGCACACCGCTGACGACGGCAAACGCGACAATCCACGCAAGGAAGGCGGGGGGTTTAGGAGATGGCGAAGGTGATCGAGTCATAGTTAAAAGTGGAAAGCAATGAGCAATGAGTTGGAAACAGTGAGCATCATCAACGTCAAAATGTCTGCGAAGTTCAATAAGATAGACGCGATCATTTACGCCTCACCGCGTAATCCGCGAACCCGCAGGCACATAATATAGGATCATCTGGAACTCCGGTGGCACGCCATAAGGACTCACGCGCGGCGCTTCGGGAATATAAAACTCACGCAGCAAGGTCAACACCTGTTCATCGCCCGTTTTAACGAAAAAGGCGTGCGCGTAACCCAACGGCTGCTCTCTGAAATAGCCTGCCGTCAGCGTCGCGCGCGGCTGTATATCGACAATCAGTTCATTCTGCCGATTCCAGAAGCGCAGCACCGTGTCCACATTGAAGCGGAACAACGGCACATCGGTGATGACATGCACATAGGTACCCGTCGGCAAATTGACGGCGCGGAACAGTGCATCATCCACATCACTACCTCCAGCAGAACTCGATTGGTATTTAAAGACTTCGACATGCTCGCCAAAATAGTATTGCACTTCTGCTGCGCCGAGCGCCAACACTACGATCACCATCAACGCTATCAACAGCCGTCCGTAGCTGCGCGTGAATACCGGGCGCACATCACGCGGGCTGTCATCGTCGCGTAACAGATTGCGCGCGATGCCTAACAGCGGTGCGAGTAAAGGCAGCGTCAAGCGAATGCCCAACGCCACGAACAGCATTAACGCCGGAAATACGACGACATAGCGCGCCGTCCATAAATCGCGCGTGAGGCTGATGCCGATAGTCGCGGCGACGAGCCACACGATGAGCAGCAGCATCCCCGGCTGGCGAATGCGCCAAACAGCGTGCCACAGTCCCAAAAAGAAAAACGGCACGACAAACGGTAGCAGCAGTGCGGTGTTCCCGCCGTAGAACCAGCCAATTTCGGGAAGCTGGACATATGCCAGCGTACTGCGCAGCAGATGCTCCCAATAAGCATTGGAGACACCGGAAAATGCGTCTATCAGGAATTTACTGTCATAGCCGCTTTCGCTCAGGCGCGCCGTCAAGGACAAGCGGTGCGCGGCGATAGTCGTATACACGGGCAGGGCGATCATCAACGTGGTAATTGCCATTAACGCAAGATAGCCCACCAAGCGCCAACTGCGAAGCTGTACGTCAATCTTGCTGTCGCCGTCGCGTTTGGGGATAGGCTGCATCATCCAGTAGAACGCGAACACGCCCACCAGCGGCGGGTACAACAAACGCCCGCCTTCGTAAAAATACTGTGTCAAGCCGAGCGCCACACCTGCCAGCACGAAATAGCTGCGCTTCCACGACTTCATACCATGCACCAGAAACGCTAATGCCAGCGTGCCAAACAGGGGATCAGCGATGTTGTTGAGCGCAATGCGACTGAACTGAATATGCGGCGGGAATGTCGCTAACAGCAGCGCCGCCAACAGCGCCGTTGGGCGATCAAACAACAGGCGGGCGAGATAGTACAGCGTGCCAACGCCCAGCGTGCCGACAATCGCACTCAGCAGACGGATCGATGTGAAGCTGGGACCCAGCACGCTGACGAACCACGATTCAAAGTACGGATAAATCCACGTAAACGCCGTCGTGGGGCTGAACGGATAAAAAATACGGATCTGCTCACGAAAATCCCACACGCGCGGCACCGCGTCGAACCAATGGACTTCATCAACGAAACGATGAATCAGTTCAAGGTTGTACACGCGCAAGAGCAACGCCAGCAGCAAAATCGCGCTGACGGCAGCAACTTCCAACTTCGTAACGGTAGGCGCGCTGCGCCACGCAGTGACTAATTTCGGCAGGCTGTTTAGACTCAGGCGCGGTGTAGGGGCAGACGTGCAAACTCCGTTTGCCTGTGTCTGCCCATTTGTCGGGAGCACACGCTGGTGCTCCCCTACGACTCCTGTTCTCCGCGTTATTTTATTCCAGAGGATGATCGCAGCACTTTGCGAAATTGTCGTATGCCCATTGGCGTGTCTTCCCATCAACCCGCGCGCGATCAGCACGAGGCTTAACACCCACAGCAGCATTTGCGCATGAATATCGAACGGCAGCACCTCATTAATGGGTAAGGTATATTCGTTGACGAAGGGCAAGGTATTGACCCACATCACCAGCGCCAGCAGCCCCACGCCCACCAGCAGCGACCACCAGCGTATTTTGATGCTCACAACATCTTGCACGATAGGCTGTGCTTGCATGATGATTTTGCTTTGCGACAGCCATACTGCCACGCCTAACAATATGCCGCCCGCAATAAATTGGCGTACAGCGTCAGTGATGGGCAAGCCAGCCGTTTCCGGGCGCACCTGATAGGCGCTGATCGCCAGCAGTACGCACGCAGTGAAGGCGAAGAGGTAGGCGAAATGCTGCCGATACACACTCGTATGCCACTGCCGCATGTCTGGCATCACACTCGGCAGCTTACCAACACTCGGCAGCTTCACCGTCTGCCAGCGTTCAGCCGCGCCGCCGCGCACGAACAGGTAAAGCACCACGCCAAGCAGCGCCAGCAGCAGCCACGTCGAATACGGGCGCGGCAAGAA
>CALMZT010000168.1 GCA_937870805.1 uncultured Chloroflexota bacterium | reverse complement strand
GACAGCGATAGCCTACAGGCGTGCAGACCGCACATTGGGTACACCTATAACGATCACACCTGTTGCAGCGCAGCGCTGTTTCCCGATCAGGATGCACCACGCAGAAGGTTGTTTCCAGTGCTTCAGACATCGCTAAATCCCTAAAAATGATGACAGACAACTCTATTAAACGCCAGGTCTAATACTTCGCGCAATCAACATTTCTTAAGGATTTATCCGACCCTTAACCCTTCAATTGGCGTTGCTCCGGCGACGGACGCGGTGTGCGTGGCTCAAGCCGATCCAGGAGTGAGCGATAAAAATAATTACGTTCTCGCAGACGCACAAAACGGCTGCTGTTTTCACTGGCTTGCACCCGAATAATCTGCCCCTCACGCAAAATACATAACGGCGAACCATCGACGTTGAGCGTAATCTCATTGCGCGGACGTGGCACAGGATGAACTTCTACCACCGCACCTTGTGACAAAACAATCGGACGATCCATACTCAAGTGCGGCGCGACTGGCACAATCAGGATGTTATGCAGTTCGGGCGGTAGTATCGGTCCGCCCACTGCCAAGGCATATGCCGTCGATCCTGTGGGTGTGGCGATAATCAGGGCATCGGCACTGTAGGTCGTCGCCCACTCTCCATCAATGTAGGTGTGCAGTTGAATCATGCGTGAGATACCGCCTGTTATCACGGCATCGTTGAGCGCATCACCGCTGGCAATTACCTTGCCGTTTTCGACCACTGCCGCGCTAATCATCATGCGTGTTTCGATCCAATACTGCTGCTCCAGCACGGCGTCGAGATGGCTTTCCCACGAGTCCACGCCGACTTCAGTGAGGAAACCTAACTGTCCCATGTTGACGCCGAGAACGGGCACACCGAAAGGCGCACATACTCGTGCTGCGCGCAGCATCGCCCCATCGCCGCCAATGGCAATGACCATCTGCGAAGCGCGCACTTGATGCTGAACATCCGTCTCATTCCACATCGTGTCCAACCAACAGTCCACGCCGCGCGCGCGCAAAGCGGCTGCAATGGTGCTGGCAACCGGGGCAGTCTCTGAGCGCAACGGATGCGCCAACACGCCGACCTGCTTCAACATCGCCAATGGTTTGCTCCTGAGCGAATGGATGCAAAGCTAGATTATAGTCGTGCCCCGACGCATATTCCATAGACGCCATTATAGCACGTTTGTTCTTAAATCACGACGTTCATCAAAACATTAATCTCTGATGATAGGCTTA
>CALMZT010000167.1 GCA_937870805.1 uncultured Chloroflexota bacterium | reverse complement strand
GCGCGAACGCCCACCAATGCCGCCAGCGCTGCGTCACGACGATTTCATTTTCGCGCTGTCCGGCAAACAGCATCGGCTGCGGCGTGAGGGGTTCTACAACTGCTGGGGAAGGTAGAATCGGCTGCGCGGCGGGAACTGCTGGCGCGGCTATGGGCACGGCAGGCACACCGGGCTGCATCCCTTGCCCGACGGGGGTTACAGGCACAGGTTGACCGACGGTGGGGGGAGCGATGGGCGTGGCGGGAAGATTCGTTTGAGGGACGGGCGAGGGAGGGACGGCAGGGCGCGGCTGCTGCGCGATGGGTGATGGTTGGATGGGATGCATAGGTTGCACGAGGGGCGCAGACGTACCTGGCTGTGGATACTGCGGTGGCGCGGAAGTGACCGGGGTTGGTGCCGGGTGGGGCGGCGCAGGTTGAACAAGCGGCACGTTCGATTGAGCAGGGGGTGGTACATACGCTGGATTTGGTGGTGGAGGCGGCGGGGGTTTGACCAATGGCACATCCGCACGGTTGCGTTCGCGCAGGTATTCGTTGATGTTTGCGCCAAGCTGCGGATAACGGGCGACGAGGGCACGCAAACTCTCCCGCGATAAGAACAGCACGACGGCAGGTTCAACAATGCGCAGCGTGGCGGTTTGCTGCATCTCCGCGAATAACGCGCCTTCGTTGATATACTGTCCAGCAGTGACCATAGCGACAGGGCGGGCGCTGCCGCTGGCATTGGTTTGCAGCAGTACGCCGCTGCCATAGACAAAGACATATATGCCCTGCGATGGTTGACCCTGCTGAAAGACGATGGTATCAGGTGCAAGACGCCAAATCTGAAACGCATCTGACAGGAGGTCAACTTCCTCAGGTGTCAGTGCCTGGCACAGCGGTAAGTGTTGAATACGCGAAACGACAAAAGGGTCAGACATGAGCTTCCCCATTCTGCAATATTGGTTTTCCTGATTCTACTGATAAACTGTTATATTTTTCAAACTTTTGGTGAGTTTGGTGCTCAAGCATCAAAATAATGCTTCGTGGATTTTCGCAGCGGGTTCAAAACCCGCCGTTAGATAACATCTGGAAACCTCTGAAGAGGTTGATAAGCCAAAGCGCAATGGAGGGTGTACATGTTGGTGGAGACACAAATGGGCAGACACATGCGTTAAAGGTGCGTTTTTCAGCGCCAGAGCCTGAAGTCTCCGTCTGCCGAAGTGCCACGTCCACTGAAGTGGACAGAAAAGGCGAGTGCATCCTACCCGTTTTCAGGAATGCGCTTTTAGTACCCATCAATCCATTGAGCCTTATTTTGATGCTTGAGGACACGTTGGTCTGCCCCTACGTATCCCCGATGTTCACGTTCTAGATGCCATTCGCGTCAATCACCGGAAGCAGCACGCGGAACGTCGTACCTTCGCCCTGTATGCTTTGTACCGTGATTGTGCCGCTGTGCATCTCCACAATGCGCTTGACAATCGCCAGCCCTAAGCCCGTACCGGAAATTTTTGTCGAACGCGCCGTGTCCGCGCGATAAAAACGGTCAAAGATGCGTACTAAATCCTTTTCGCCGATGCCGATGCCTGTATCGGCGATTTCAGCGATCACGTTGTCGCCATCGACGCGCGTGCGTATCCATACGCAGCCGCCAGCCGGTGTATAGTTCAGCGCATTCTCGACCAGATTCACCAGCATCCGATCTAATTCGCTTTCGTCGGCAAGGACATACGGCGTATTGGGTTCCAGCTCCAAGCGTGTTTCGATCTCTTTCTTTTCGGCAGTCAGGCGCAGCCGTTCTTCCACGTCAGCCACTGCGCGGTTCAAATCTACCGGGTGCAGCATCAAATCAGGGGCGTGATCGAGACGCGAAATGGTCAACATATCCTGAATGTATTTGTCCAAACGTGCTGTCTGCTCTTTGATCGCCACCATTTTTTCTTTCTGGCGTTCGGGGTCTTTGATGCGCTCCATCAATTCCACCGACGTATTGATGACCGACAGCGGCGTCTTCAAGTCATGTGAAACGTTGGTCATGAACTCACGGAACAACTCCAGACGTTCGTTGACCAGCGCCAGTTCCAGGCGCTGCTGCTCGACCTGTTTGCGCTCGGTAATATCGGCAATGGTCGAGATGTAGTGCGGCTTGCCGTTAAAATCAATTGTCTCTGTCGAAAGCAGTATACTGCGTCTTGTCCCGTCACGGCGGGTAATCTCCAGTTCGATCTGGCTCAAGCGCCCTTCTTCCGTCAGTTGGCGCATGACGTCAAGGCGATGCTCCTCATTGTCCCAGATTTTCAGTTCGTAAGAATTGTGCCCGATGACTTCTTCGCGGCTGAAGCCAAACAGCGCACACCAACTGTCGTTGACATCGATATAGCGACCATCGTCCATCGCGCCAATCCCGACAGCGAAAGGCGCGATGCGGAAGACTTTGGAGAACCATTCTTCCGAGCGCCGCAGGGCTTCCTCAGTACGTTTGCGCGTCACCAAATGCCCCAGCGTCAAACCGTAAAGTCTAAAGAGTTCGAGTTGATAGGGTGCCAGGGGCTTGTGGCTCACCAGATTGTCGGTTGCCAGCCAGCCGATGCTTGTACTGCCGTCCCACATGGCGGTCATCATATTCCAGCCGTACCCAATCGGTTGTCCAAAGTCGTATAGCTGCGCATCGTCATGGTAGTAAATCGACTCGCGGTTCATCAGCAAGCTGTACATGAGTTCATCTTCCTGTACGCTGTAACGCATATCGCGCTCATCACGAACATTCCCGTACTGGTCGATGCCAAATGTGCCGACCATCGCCTTCGCTGCTGCGTCGAACAACAACAGCCCGATACGCTCAAAGCCCAGTACGTCACGTCCTAACTCAATCGCGCGGCGACAGAGTTCATCAAACGAAGCGGCGCGCGTTAGTTCAATGCTGACTTCATGCAGCGCCTTCAACTTTTCTTGCAGTTGGCGCGCGCTTTCCTCACGTTCGCGCAAGGCAGCCTCTATTTTCTTATGTTCCGTAATGTCGGATACCATCGTCAAATAGTGCTGCTTGCCGTTGAGTTCAACCAGTTCCGCCGACATCATAGCGGTATAGGCAGAACCGTCGCGGTGTCTCAGGTTGACTTCACGCTGATGAAAGCCGCCGTGTTCCAAAACAAGCCGCGACAGTTCCTTGCGCTTCGGCTCATCATTCCATAACCCCAATTCCAGCCCTGTGTGCCCCAAAACCTCTTCGCGGGTGTAACCAAACAAGCTGCACCAGCTTGGATTGACATCGACATAACGTCCTTCAGGGATCGTGCTAATGGAGATGCTGATCGGTGATGAACGGAAAATCTTGGCGAACCATTCCTGTGAACGTTTCTCCGCTTCTTCGGTGCGTTTGCGCGTCACCAGATGACCCAATGCCAAACCATAAAGTTTCAGGAGTTCGAGTTGATAGGGCAAAAGTGGTTTTTGCTGCGTCAGGTTATCTGCTGCTAACCAGCCGATGCTTTTGTTGCCATCCCATAACACCGCCATCGCGCTCCAACCGCGCCCGACCTTTTGCCAACTGTCGTATAAATCTGTGTCATCATGATAGACCACAAACTCACGATTGCGCAGCACGTCCATAACCCACGAGCTTGGCACAATCTCGCCGCTCATTGCGCGCTCATCACGCAGCCGTCCCTGCGTATCGGTGCCATACGTGCCGAGCATACGCTGGTTGTGTTCATCCAGCAGCAGCAAGCCCAAACGATCAAACCCAAGTTCGCCGCGCCCCAAGACAATCGCGCGGCGGCACAACTCGTCAAACGACTCGGTGGTTGACAGGGTGATGCTAATTTCGTGCAGCAGCTTAAGTTTCTCCTGGAACTGGCGCGCGCTTTCTTCACGCTCACGTAAAGCCGCTTCAGTTTTCTTGCGTTCGGTAATGTCTGACGCCAACGATAAAAGGTAAGGCTGACCGTCGAGTTCAATGGGTTCTGTCGACATCACGATTGAAAGTGGTGCGCCGCTGCGATTTGTCGTTTGAAACTCATGTTGATAGATGCGATCATCCCGGGCAACGGCGCTTAAAAATCGGGCACGCTGCGCCTCGTCCCATAAAGCTAATTCCACGCCGGTACGCCCCAGCGCTTCCTCACGCGAATAGCCAAACAATCTGCACCAGCTTGGGTTGACATCGACGTAATCGCCTTCATTCTTTCGGGCGATAGAGATACTTACTGGTGAAGTTTGAAAAATTTTCGCGAACCATTCCTGCGAACGTTTCAGCGCCTGTTCTGCCTTCTTGCGTTCGCTGATGTCGATGATGGCGTACTGCACCGCAGGCTGTCCCTGATAGGTAATCAATACCGGGAACACTTCAAACCAATGCATCTCCCCGCTACGATGCAACGCGCGCACTTCATAACGCGAAGATACCGTTTGCCCCGAAGGATGCTCACGGAGATTAGCAATCGTCATCATCTGATCTTCGGGATGCACCAACTGCCGCACATTTTCCAGCGCGAACAGTTCTTCGAGGCTGTAGCCCAACATGTCTGCCATTGCCGTGTTCGCAAACACGATACGATTGTTCTGGAAGATCGTTAAACCTTGCAGCGAATTCTCGACCACCGTGCGATAGGCTTCTTCGAAGCGTGTACGTTCGGCAACTTCGCGCTGCAACTCGCGGCTGCGTTCCTCAAGCTGTGTTTCATGACGGAGTGTACGTTCGCGCGCGCGCCGAATACGCCGCTCATAAATCCACAGCAGCACCGACGCGAAGCAGAAATACAGGCTGCCCGCTGCCCAGTACAACACGGCGTCATAAAAGATCCATGTGCCGAATGACGCGCGGATCAGCATCACCAGCCCGGAGAGGGTACTCATGATGGCGAATACGAAACCTGTGCGCCCGTTGATTAAAAAGCCCGCCAGCAGTACTGGAGCAATATAGGCGCTGAAGGCTAAATCATAGACGCCGCGTCCTTGTCCCGTGACTGCTGTCACCGTGAGGATGACCCAGATGAATAAACACAGTGTTATAGCGCTCGCGCGCACGTAACCTCGACGCGCGGCAATATGCACCGCAAACGCGACCAGCGCTACACTGGCGACAAAGACAAAACTGCGCTCGCTGCCGTAAAACATCACTAACACGAGATCAAAAAACAGCGACAGCCCAATAATCATCAGCGTGATAATCAACAGCAGGCGGGCGGTGCTGGTTTTTTCAGGGTCATCAAACGTTGGAAATTTCAACCACTGATACATGAGATCAATCAATACCTATGGAACGGTGTGCC
>CALMZT010000166.1 GCA_937870805.1 uncultured Chloroflexota bacterium | reverse complement strand
GCGTGCCTGCGCTCGCGCCACCATCTCCGGGTGGGTCAATAAGCCCAGACTGGCGACGATGTTGTCTTTGGTCTGCTCCGCCTGTCGAATGGCTGCCTGCACCCGCCGCACATCCGCCTGATCGACATTCTCCAGACTCGCCAGTGCTGCCTGCCACAAATTCTCGTCAATCGTGGTCGCGTGCAGTCGCTCTAACAGCATCTCATCCACCAGACCATCCACGATAGACGCTTTAATGTTCCAGACATTCGAGCGGTAGGGGTATTCCGCCAGTTGGTACTTGTAGTGCTTCGCTTCCGTCGCCCATGAGCATGTCAGCCGCCGGTGGGGATACTCTGGCAGATCGTCGGTATAGGCAAGGTAGGCATAAGTGGGTTTCGGTTCTTCTCGTTCATCTTTGGCGTGGCGTACCCAGGGACGATACGGCACATACTGCGGGTTCGGTTCACCGTAGAAATCGACGGGTGAGAGGCGATTGTAGGCATACATGAACAGGTCGAGCGGGATAACCCCTTCATGGTTGTTGAACTGAACAATCGCGCCCTTGTGAATCCAGTGACCGATGTAACCGACATTCACCAGCATATTTCGCAAGCCGTCCTGAGAAGGGGTCAATCCGCCAGTGAACGGTGAGCGCCGCTCCAAATGATCCGTCACCTGAAAGCCTTCTGGTATAGCCTCTTTGGGGATGTCAGGCAGGTAAGGACCGTTGCGGTCAATCTGCTTCCATGTCGCGCTGAAGTTGCCATCGTTCTCGCGGAACAACTCGAAATAGCGCAGCATCACATCGGCATACAGGTCGAACCGTTTGTATTTGCGATAATCGGGATTCAATGCGCCATTCGGTAGATGGCTGCGTCCATCCATCATGAAGCCGGGCAGGATTTTGCGCCCCGTCCACATGCCGCTGGCATTCCGGCGGTGACGGGCTGCAACCAGCCTGCCGCGTATTTGATATTGCAGGTAATCCGCTGCCCGCTGCGCTTCCTCGCGGAACATCTTCATGTGCGACGACCCCATAATCGGGTGCGCGAAGTCGTAAATCATCATTGGGGTCATCACCTGCACGTTGTTACGTTTACAGGCATCAATGAAGATGTTAGTTTCGATCATCGTCACATCACGGAAGAAGCGGTCTACATCCTGCGCCGCGACCAGTCCAATCTGCCCGGTTTCGATCAGGTCATACAGGGTGGACATGCCTTTGCGCTCGCGGATTTTCTTGGTTCCGCTGACCCCTGCGTCCATATCAATCATGAACACGTTCTCGCGTACCCAGCCCTGCCGCAGCAGGTGTTCAATCATGTCCACCGTTTGCAGCGTGGTGGAGATGTTGCCAATCTGACCCTCTGACGACTGGCGATAGTACACTGCCGCAGGTCGTCCGACAGGAAGTGGTTGCAGTTTGTACGGGTCAATCGGCTGTTCCGGGCGTTTCAAGGTTCTGGGCATTGCTCATTCCTCCTTCCAATGAAAAACGCCCTGTCCTGAGCAAGTGATGCGACAAGACAGAGCGCGTTGGGTTACAATGCTCTCAGCCCTGCAATGTGACCTCATCACTTGCCGGGTCAGCCAGATCGGGGTGGTGGAACACTTCGGTCTGGCGCAACAACGAATTACTCTCAGTGTACTCACTTTCGTCCAGCCGCGCAACAATGCGAAGCATCGAACGATACACCGACAGCAGATTGATGCCGCCGTTTTCTGCAATATTTGGTTGTTCATCTGACAGGCGCTCAGGCTCCAACGGCTGCCTCCTCGACACTGTTCAAATGATCAACAGCTTGTAGTAAAATATGGCGTGCCAGGGTGGATGCTGGAAGGTGCAGACGCTCCGCCAGATTATTGATCGCTGCTCGTTCACTCTGCGACAGTCGAATGCAGAAATAGATGTCCCTCGGCGGCTGTGCCGGTGGAAGGGTAAGGGGAAACGGGTTTACAGAAGGCATACGGTTGAACAGTCCCTGTGTGATATATTGATAAATTCAGACTATCACACTGACCACGCTCAACTCAGGAAATATTACAGTTTTGACCCGTCAGTTTTGCCAAATTGAGAGTCAAAATTACGCGAAAAACTGTAAAACTCTGGTATGCCCAGCTAACGAATTGATTGCCGGTATCAGCGAGGCGAAAACACGGTAATCGAAAGCTCAAACGAGCCTGTAATTGCTGTCCAGCGCCTCATTCAGCGCCAGCAGCGATACGATGCGCCGAGCGATGTGCATAAACTCACGGGCTTCCTCTGGTTTGAGTGGGCGACCCATAATCCGCAGGCTCAATGCTGAAAACTTCGATAACGGGCAGCCCGGTTTGTGCATCTCGCGTCACCAGCACAAACTGATAGTAATTCGTCACCAATGCCTGCCCATAATGAGCGACATAGCGTGTCACCTGTTCACCCTGCGCGATTTGCAGCAAATCATCGCTCACCGGCTTGGCTTCGATAATGCCGTGTGCGGGTTTCTGGTCAGTGGGCTGATTCTCATCGAACAAACCGAGGTCAGGTATTCCAGCGCCGGTATTCTTCGGGTGGATCGCTGCCTGAACACGGGGACGCAGACCTGCGCCAACATCATTCAGCAGTGTTTGCAGAGCAGCATAGTAGGAGGTTTCTGGGACGGTTGCGTTCCGTAAGCTCCCCAGTGTATTCAGGTAAGTTTCAAGTACAGACATGAAGGTGTCTCAATTCGATCAACAGTACCGATTCAGGGTATTTCGTTGGATGCTATAATTTTAGCTCAGGAGAGAGATTTATGCCGAAACCGAGTAAAATAGGTTGAACTCAATTGAGGAGTAGCTAAGATGATTTCAGAACACCTGATTGAAGAACTGCGGCTGCTAAACCGCGTGGAAAAACTGCGAGTTATCCAGATGCTGGCGAATCAAATTGCCGAAGAGGAAACAATTTTGGCAAACACAGAGTATGAGGTGTGGTCGCCCTATGATGCTCCTGGTGCGGCTGCGATTTTAACGGAGATGCTCGAAGAAGACCGGCGGCGGAATGAGTGATGTTGCCTCGTTTCCGTATGTCGCGGTCAAAAACCCACGCGGCGAAATTGCGCTGCGTCCGCTGTTACCCATAACACTCACTTATGGCGGTGCTACGGTTGAAACAACCGGACTGCCCGATACAGGCGCAGATGTAAACGTACTGCCCTGCCATCTGGGTATCACGCTGGGTGGGAACTGGGAGACGGCTCGTACTGGATTGCAGCTTTCTGGCAATCTCGCCCGGTATGAAGCACGCGGTATTCTCGTCTCGTGTACTGTCGGGCAGCTTCCTCCAGTACAGCTTGCTTTTGCCTGGACACAGGCAGAGAATGTGCCTCTACTGTTCGGTCAGGTCAATTTCTTCGCTGAATTCGATGTATGCTTCTTACGCGCACGCAATATAGTTGAAGTCCGCCCGAAATCTTTGCCCTGAAAACCGCCTCGCAAAATAAAAGTTGGCTGGTTTAACGTTTCAGCCAGGACGGTTGAAGTCAGGCATAAGCCGCCGACAGCATCCGCGCAGCACGCTTCATGTATTTCGGGAACGTGTTCGGGTTGCGTCCGATGTCCAGCGCTGCCTGACGGTAGGTCTTGCCATCAATCTGTGCCTGAATTGCTCCGGCGATGCAGACAGTGTGGCGGTATTCTTCCAGCAGTGCGTCGGCTGGCTGAGTATGCCCCTGCTGGTACCGCTCACGCCAGTTCTGATAAGGTGACGTGAATCGCCCATTGTTCCGGTTCTCGGCGGACTGCTTCTCTGGCAGTATATAGCTGTGGCGTTCCAGAAACACCTGCGCGAATTCGTAGCGAACCTCTTGCAGCATCGGTTCTTCGTAGGTCTTGTGCCAGTTCCAGGGTGTCACACCTGCCAGCGATGCCGCGTCTTTGCGTGTCACCTGTGTCGTTACGGCATA
>CALMZT010000165.1 GCA_937870805.1 uncultured Chloroflexota bacterium | reverse complement strand
TACGGCGATGCATTGGTGCAATTCAAGCATCGGCACACGGAACTGATCAGTCTGCTCGACAAACTGCGCGATGCACTCGAGACGAGTCACGTCGACGAATATGCACGCAATCTGCTGTCGGACTCCCAGCATAAAGCCGCGTTGTGCCGGCAACTGCTGAGCGAACGCCTCAATGAACTTGACGAGTTCGACCGTCGCAGCCACAACCTCGCCAACCGACTCAACCGCGAGGTCATCGCCAGCCGCATGCGGCCGTTCGCCGACGGCGTGCACGGCTTCCCGCGCATGGTGCGCGATCTGTCGCGCGCGCTCGGCAAGCAGGTAAATCTGGACATTCGCGGCCTCAGCACCCAAGTCGACCGTGACATTCTCGAACGCATCGAGGCACCGCTGAACCATTTGCTGCGCAACGCCATCGATCACGGCATTGAAATCCCTGCTGATCGTGAGACAGCAGGCAAGCCAGCGTTAGGGCGTATCGCCTTGAGTATCGAACAGCGCGGCAGTGAGATTATGGTTCACGTCAGCGATGATGGGCGCGGCATCGATACGCGCCGCGTGCGTCAATCCGCCGTCAAAGCTGGGCTGATGAATGATGTGGAATCCATGTCCCTCAGCGAGGACGAAGCGCGGATGCTCATCTTTCATCCGGGGCTGACGACGGTAGATCGTGTGACCGCCATCAGTGGGCGCGGCTTGGGCATGGACATCATTCGTGATCGAGTCGAAAACATGCGCGGGCGTGTCAGCGTGCAAAGTATCGTGGGGCGCGGCACGAACGTAACCTTGAGTGTGCCCGTGTCGCTGACGCGTATCCGTTGCATCCTGCTGCGCATTGGCGACGAAGACTATGCCGTGCCATCCAATATGGTCGTGCGTATGGAAAAAATGTCACGCGGTGCGGTCTTCACGGCGGAGGGGCGTGATATGCTGCACCTTAACGAGCGCCCTCTGCCATTGGTATCGTTAGGCGCACTGTTGGATGTGCCATCCACGCACGCCGACAGCGATAAACTCTCAGTATTGGTGCTGCGAGCCGCTGACCGTGCCATTGCTTTTGAGGTCGATGATCTCTACAGTGAACAGGAGCTTGTGCTGAAATCGCTAGGACCGGAGATTGCTCGTGCGCGCTACGTGGCGGGTGCGGCGCTGCTTGGCTCTGGCGATGTCATGATTGTGCTTGATGCCAATGACCTTGTGCGTGGTGCTAGTGGCAGTTCGCTGCCCTATCGTCGCGCGCGCATGGACGTGCCCACAATGCAGCAGCGGCGGCTGCGTGTCCTCGTCGTCGATGATTCGATTACCACGCGCACACTGGAAAAGAACATTCTGGAAACCGCAGGCTTTGAAGTGTTGGTAGCGATTGATGGCGTAGAAGGCTGGCGCATCATTAACGAAGAAGACCTCGACATCATTATCAGCGACGTAGAAATGCCCAACATGAATGGCTTGGAATTGACGAAGCACATCAAAGAAAGCTCACAGACGCGCGATATTCCGGTGATCTTGCTCACCTCACTCGCCAAGCCGGAACAGCGCGAAGCGGGTTTGCGCGCCGGAGCCAACGCCTATCTTGTCAAATCCCAATTCGATCAGGGCGAACTGTTGCAGACGATACAGGACGTGCTGTAAAGGTGATACGCGGCAATGGCTATGAAACCAATACGCATCATCAAAAATCAGTATTTGGGGGTAAATGCCCATCTTCAAAGTCAACTGCAAGCTGAAGGCACTTGGGATCATTTTCATAGTCTCCACATCGGTGATCTGACGAAACTTCTTGCAGTTGCTTTGTATCCGATGGGTTATACAGCACTGAACGAAGAATCTTTGCAGATTCGCCGCATTGATGAGCCGAAGCGCTTCCCAGAAGCCGATGTACTCATTTTAGATACTGACCCAGTTCGTGCATCAAAGCCCTCTAGTCGCATCGTAGGCGAAACTGGTGAACTGGTTTTAGCAGTTCCTGAATTATTGGGCATTGCTGATGTGCAAGCCCATCCTTATAGATCAGTGGCAATTTATTCGGAGAACAATGATTCCCCTGTGGCATGGATTGAAGTGCTTTCGCCTTCTAACAAGCCGGGAGGACGCCATGTGGATGCCTATATAGACAAGCGTAAGGAGCTTTTAGAAAATGGCGTTGTCTTTGTGGAAATTGATTTTCTTCATGAGTATCCCACTACTTTTCCTGTGTTGCCCACATATCGTCCCACAGCAGGAGAAGCAGCGACAGATGCACATCCCTACTTAATTGCCGTCATTGATCCTCGCCCTGAATTTTGGGATGGTGAAGGGCGTGTTATTTCCTTTGATGTAGATACTCTTATACCCACTGTTTCCATTCCCTTGAACGCGGGCGATGTACTGAAGTTCGATTTTGGTGTGCCCTATCAAAAAACGTTTGAGGAAAGGATTTATGGCACACAGATCGACTATACTCAACTACCCGTGAACTTCGATCACTACCGCGAAGACGATCAGGCGCGCATTGTTTCGCGTATGTTGGCGGTGTTACAGGCTGTCGAAAACGGTGCGAACTTGGGACAACCGCCTACGCCTGTGCCGTGTTTGCCGCTTCAGGATGCACTGAAAGAATTGAAAAATGTCTTGAAAGATTATGGACAAGCTAAAAAGACAGCTAATGATATAAAATAGCAGCATGGCAAAGCGAAAATTTCAACTCACAGAAGCAGA
>CALMZT010000164.1 GCA_937870805.1 uncultured Chloroflexota bacterium | reverse complement strand
GATCGACCTCTATCAACTTCACTGGCCCTACCCCGACCCCCAGCTTGAAGAAGGCTGGGAAACGATGGCACAGTTGAAGCAGGAAGGCAAAGTAAGCTACATCGGTGTGAGCAATTACAGTGTCGCGCAGATGCAGCGCATCATCGACATCGCGCCTATTGATACGCTGCAACCGCCCTATTCGATCCTGCGCCCTGACATCGAGGATGAAATTTTGCCCTTCTGCCAGCAGCATCATATCGGCGTGCTGGTGTATTCGCCCATGCAGTCGGGGCTGCTTTCCGGCGCGATGACGCGCGAACGTATCCAGAATCTACCGGATGATGATTGGCGCAAGCGGGATCAACGCTTTCAAGAGCCGCTGCTGTCGCGCCATCTCGCGCTTGCCGATCTGCTGAAGCGCATCGGCGAGCCACATGGACGCACGGCAGGCGAGGTCGCTATCGCCTGGACGCTGCGCCATCCAGGAGTATCGGCGGCAATTGTCGGCGCACGGCATCCAGATCAGATCGAAGGCATCATTGGCGCGCTGGACTTCCGTTTGAGTGAGGATGAAATCCAGCAAATCGCAGACTTCGTGAAGGCACATCTGGCGCAGGCGTGAGTAATACGCTCGTTTGCAACAGCACCATGTTAGCCAGATGACTCATGTAACTGACGCCTGTAAAACCGCAGATGGCATGGAAAGTCATACTCATGCCACATCGTAATCTGAATTGGCAATTTCATCAGTTATCCTTATAATATGAGTATGCTTATATTATGAGAGAGCTTAGATTGACAATGAACGACATGATTCCTTCCAATTCAATTGATGGTGATAACATTCGTAGAGTTTGGCATGAAGGAGAATGGCACTACAGTATCATTGATGTCGTTGCAGAACTACTTGATGCTGATAAAAAGCGTGCGCAGAACTATTATCATGTACTCAAAGGGCGACTGAAAAAGGAAGGAAATGAGTCTCTTACAGATTGTAAGAAACTGAAGCTGCTTGCCGGAGATGGAAAACGGTATTTAACCGACGTAATGAGCACGGAGCAGGTTCTGCGGCTCATTCAATCTATTCCATCTCCTAAAGCAGAACCATTGAAAATCTGGTTAGCGCGGGTAGGTAAAGAGCGCTTGGAAGAAACCGAGGATCCTGAATTAGGGTTATTTCGTTCAATGGATAGGACAGTTGACAAGTACAGGCTGGCAGGAAAATCGGATAGTTGGATTACTGTGCGCATTGAGGGAATAATTACTCGCAAGCACTTCGTTGAAGCTCTTAAGAGTGCTGTGCTCAATGCGCCGCCCACAATTTATTCTCAATCTACCGAAAAACTATACAAAGGCTTATGGGACAGAACGACAGCGGTATTACGCAAAGATTTGAATATCACGCGTGATGACAACCCAAGAGATTTCTTTGGTAAATATGCATTGACCTATACAAAACTTGCCGAGGAAGTAGCTACAGAACAATTACAAGATAGCGAAATAGTGACGATAACCGTAGCTCTAGAAATTATTTGGAAAGTGGCTAAGTTGTTCAGTAAACAGGCGAAGGAACTCAGTGAAACGCTGGGCTATGACTTGGTGACCGAAAAACCACTCTTGCCCAAACCATCTCCGCGACGTGATCACAAATAGCGCTAGAATAAAACCGCCGTATCCAAATACGGCGGTACTGTTCTAATCAAAACCTGTTGAAGAAAATCTTCTACCCCAGATAATCCCGTAGCTGGCGGCTGCGACTTGGATGCCGCAGTCTGCGCAGCGCCCGCCCTTCAATCTGACGGATGCGTTCGCGCGTCAGCCCAAACTTCTTGCCGACTTCTTCCAGCGTATAGCTGTGCCCGTTATGCAAGCCGAAGCGCAGCCGCAAAATGCGTGCCTCGCGCGGCGTCAATGTGCTCAAAAGTTGCTCAATCTTTTCTTGCAGCAGGCGATCATAAGCGCTCTGCGCGGGGGTCGGCGTGGAGTCGTTCTCGATAAAATTGCCCAATTCGCTGTCTTCGTCGTCGCCCACCGGATGCTCAAGGCTCAACGGCTGCCACGATACTTTCAGCATCCACTGCACCTTGCGCGGCTCCACCTGCATCTCAGCAGCGATTTCGTCCAGCGTCGGCTTGCGTCCATATTCCTGCTCCAGATGGCGCACCACGCGATATAAGCGTCGGATGCGGTCACTCATATGCACAGGCACACGGATGGTACGCCCCTGATCGGCAATCGCCCGCGTGATCGTCTGGCGAATCCACCACGTCGCATAAGTGCTGAAGCGGAAGCCGCGACGATAATCAAACTTTTCGACGGCTTTCATCAAGCCCAGGTTGCCTTCCTGAATCAGATCGAGGAAATGCACGCCGCGCGCCATATACTTCTTGGCAATTGACACTACCAGCCGCGTGTTCGCCTTAATCAGGTGGTCGCGTGCGCTGCGTCCATCCTGTATCGCACACTCCCATTCGCCAGCCTTTGCATGATGCGGGTTATCGCGCAGTTTCTTGGACGCGGTGTTTCCGGTTTCGATGCGCAGCGCGAGACTCACTTCTTCTTCGGTGCTCAACAGCGGCACGCGCGCCATTTCTTTGAGATACAGTCCTACTGTATCCGACAGTTCGTCAGGGAGTATCGGCTCACGATCATCATCTTCGACGTCGAGATCGTCCATTTCGTCGAAGGGCGAGTCATCTGCAAACAACTCATCCTCGTTCATCGAGAGGAACATCTCGTCATCAAGCGGCTCAGCATCGCTCCCCGACGCTTCATCCTCGTCGAAGAACTCCATGTCCATATCGCCATCGTAAGATTGATCGTAATCTTTCATGATACAAACTCCCCAGCGAGACTTAGATAAAGGATTAAACTGTCGATCAGTCGGAAGACTTGAGTAGTTGTTTCAACTTTGCCATGCGCGGATCAATGTCATCTTCATGGCAGTGACAGGTTTCATGGTTGAGATTTGTGCCACATTCCGGGCACAGCCCTTTGCAATCAGCGCGGCACAGCACCGTGCGGCTGGCTTCAATCAGTGCTTCGGCACGTACCAGTGGTGCAAGATCAAGGATACCGTCATCACTGACACTAAATTCTGTGCCAACAGGGGTGGGATAAGCGACCAGTTCTTCGATGTCGAATGCCAGTGTGCGCTTTACGTCTTCGAGGCAGCGGCTGCATTCGTCTTCAATGCCTGCGGTGAAGCTGCCTTGTAACAGCAGCCCTTCTTTGGTGCGGCTGATGCGCAAATCGCCTCTGAGGTATTGCAGCATCACATCATCAGAGACACGCACCGTTGGCACATCGAACGTCATATCGCGGCTGTGTCCAGGTCCGTCGCTCAACAAAAATCCGACGTTGATCTTCAGAACCCGGTTGCTCACGTAATGCGCTGTGTGTTCGTTTTTCACCGCGACGCGCCCTCATCTATGTTGTTAAAAGTCGCAAGATTCTAACCTTTGTTCCGATTATAGGGTGATCGATTACCTTGTGTCAAGTTGTGCGACAACGACTAAACCAAATACAAACCAACTTCGTCTGAATTACAAATTAAAAACCATTTTCCGACAACTCAGCCATACAATTGGGCGTAAATGTTACAAATTTCCCAAACGAAAAAGAGATAAGCGTTTTGATTCACCTATCCCTTTTCTCCTCATCGTTACAAAATTGTAGGCATGAGTTTGTTACAGCTTGCCGCGCTCCACCGGATAGCGTTCGCGGTCTTCCCAATACTCAATGCCGCCGATCATCTCCTTCACCGGAAAATCCAGCGCGCTCAGTTTGATCGCGGCTTTCGTTGCGCCGTTGCATCCCGGTCCCCAGCAGTACACCACGAACAGCGTTTCCGGCGGGTAATCTTCCATGTGCTTAGCAGTAATCTGTGCGTGCGGGATATTGATCGCTCCGGGGACATGGCTCTTTTCGTAAGCCTCCGGGCTGCGCACGTCGACAATCACAAAGTCGTCGGTGTCATGTTTGAGATCGTGATACACATCCGACGGGTCAGTTTCAAAGCCCAGCTTGCGTTGAAAAAAGGCGTTGGCTTCAGCACTGTCAGCAGCAGGTGTAGCACTCACGAGAGATTTGTAACGGATATTCATGGCAGTCTCCAGTTTACAGTTCACAGTTGTCAGTTATCAGTGTTATGGCTTGTTGCATTAGCTCTCATTCTAGGCATATATTTGATTGAGAATCATATCGCATCATTGAACACCGCTTTCACGAAATCTGAACGCCGATTCATAGTTTTAACGAACAACGAATAACGAATAACCAACGACTAATGACTATCGACTATCGACTAATGACTATCGACTAACCACATGGAACTAGGACACCTCCAAACCTTTGTCGCCGTTGCCGAAGAACGCAGCATTTCGCGCGCCGCCCGCCGCCTGTTCACCACGCCGTCCGCCGTGAGTATGCAGGTCAAGGCGTTGGAAACCGAACTCAGCGTGCAGTTGTTTGTGCGCTCGTCACGCGGCGTCGAACTCACCGAAATCGGACGCCAACTCAAGGCGAAGGCACAGCAAACGTTACAATCGGCAAAGGAACTCGCGGATTACGCCAGCGAAACGCAGCAAAGCGTGACAGGACGAGTCACGCTGGGTTTAAATGCCACGCCGGGATTTCTGCGCATCGCGGAACTCATCAGTGCAGTCATGGCTGCCTATCCTACCGTCGAACTGCAATTTACCAACGGCAATTCCAGCCGCGTGATGGAAGAACTCAAACACGGCAAGCTCGACATGGGCTTTGTGTATGGTGAAATCCATGACCCGTCTTTTGAGGCGCGCCTCTTATGCACAGCAAACCTCGTCATTGCTGCGCCGCAGGCATGGAAGGCACAAATTGAAAGCGCAGGCTGGGAGGAACTCGCGCAGTTGCCCTGGATTTACGCCGATGGTTACTGCCCATTTCAAAGCCTGATTGACGCCTTATTCGAGACGCGCGGCTTGACCTATAAGCGCCTCGTGCAAACGAGCGACGAAACCACCAAAGCCGAACTCGTCGCCGCAGGCATCGGGCTAACACTGCTGGAAGAAAGCGAAGCGCGCGCATTCAACGGACGCATCGCCATTTACGCCGCGCCGCCTATTCCCTGTGCCTTATCGCTGGTCTCTCTATCACGCCGCCGCAGCGAGCCGCTGATAAAGGCAATGCAGCGACAGGTGCTCGGTCTATGGCACGAACAGCGTAATCGTTCACATGATCGCTCCTGATCGGAGACTGTAAGCGAAGGCTGCAACTTGATGACGAACGTTAAAATATCATCCCTCAGTGCTGTTGGTAACGATACCTTCCAAAATTTAACAGACCCCTATCGCCATGAGTTACTGGTTCACTGTTATCGCATTCTGGGTTCGCTGGACGATGCGGAAGAT
The DNA here is from genome assembly GCA_937870805.1 of uncultured Chloroflexota bacterium. Taxonomy (GTDB): domain Bacteria; phylum Chloroflexota; class Anaerolineae; order Aggregatilineales; family Phototrophicaceae; genus JACAER01. Next base: position 2,434 of record CALMZT010000164.1, on the reverse strand, counting down.
GCGCTTCAGGAAACCTTATTGCGCGCTTGGCATAAGTTGGAATCACTTAAAGTGCAAGCGTCGCTGCGTGCCTGGTTGTACAAAATCGCTACGAATGTGTCGCTGGACATGCTGGATCGTCGTAAGACGCGCACGCTGCCTACAGTAGAACATGCGCCCGCCGATCCGAATGATCCACTGCCCATGCTGGTTTATGATCCGCAATGGCTGGAACCGCTGCCCGATGCGCTGCTGGCTGATCTGCCGATCAACCCCGAAGCGCGCTACGAAATTCGTGAGAGCGTGACGCTGGCGTTTCTTGCCATGCTCCAGAGCTTACCGGGACGCCAGCGCGTGATGCTCATTTTGCGCGATGTCTTAGGTTGGAAAGCGCATGAGGTGGCTGAACTGCTGGACTTGACGGTGGTAGCGGTGAACAGCACGGTGCAGCGGGCACGCGCCACCATGAAAAAGGTTCAGCAGGAGCACTCAACTCAGGGGACTACGACAGTAGACGATGATGAGCTTGCGCTGCTGCTGGAGCGTTATCTTCACGCTTGGGAAGCTGCCGACTCCGCCAGCCTGCTTGCGCTGCTGCGCGAGGATGCGGCGCTGACGATGCCGCCGCTGACGATATGGTATCGTGGTCATGCTGCCATTCAGGCGTTTCTTGATAAACACATCTTCAGCGGACAGGTGCGTGGACGTTTCCGTCTGGTTGCGACCCGTGCCAATGGCTGCCCTGCTTTCGCCGTTTACCAGCGCGACCCAGCAGGTGTCTACCGCCCAGGTGCGCTGCATATCCTGACGATAGCGGGCGATAGGATTGCTCAAATTGACGACTTTCTTGTTCTGGATAACCGGCTGTTTATGCAGTTTGGTTTACCAATTATTGGCTGACCGATGAGTTTTGAGATTTTCCACCGTCTTATAGATGTAATTTGCTGCGACGGCGGAAAACCACATGCCAATGCTGATTTTGCCGCCAGCAGCGAGGTACAACCTCAATCGAATCAGTCAGTAAAAGGAAGAGAGTCGACGATGAATCAAGCAATGGATACCTATCTCCTGTCTATTCGCGGCACGCTGGCACCCTCAACTTTAGAGGGTGGACGAACCATTCACAACGAGACGGCAGGAGCACCCGCCAATGTCGCGGCGGCGCGTTCTCTGGGCGACCTGAGCCACATGGTGTATGCGCCTATTCCTCAGCAGGGAGCAAAGGACGACGAATTCTTAATCCTCGACATCTGGAACAATATGGACGGATTGAATCAGTTTTTTGCCAATCCACAGGTGCAGGAACAGGCGGGACAAATTTTTAAGCAGCGCGATCCAGTGGTGTGGGTGCCTGCTGAGGGCTTTTATTCCTACCATTTCCCAACGCCTTTTGGCAAAAATGACCGCATCACCGCTGTCGTGCGCGGCATGGTCAAGTCACGGGCTGAGGCGCAAGCCATCCATAACATGCTGGTGGGAAAAACAGTCAACAAGGCGCGCGCTAATGGCAATGTGTCTCACGATTGTTATTGGCGGTTGACGCCTCCCGGAAGCCCGGAATCGCTGGAATTCTTCGCCGTTGATGTGTGGATGGACGGCGAAGGCATGGGCAAGCACTATCAGGACCCCGACTTTATCGCTGCGTTCCCGGCTCTCTTTGCCGAAACGCCCTCTACGAGCGTCTGGACTCATCCTGCTGGCACATGGGTCGAATGGTAGTCAGTCCAGCCTTTGGCTAGGCTTTCTTCGCTCAAATAACTTACAGCCTAACCCCCTCTGCATCTAATAGCTGAGGGGGAGGTGTTTACAAGGATAGGATTTTATTTTTGCTTCAAAATAAACTTCCTCAAGCCTGTTTTCCTGCACGACAGCCCGCCACGCGGAGCATTTTCCCTCTCTCCATGTGCTTGGACTCCCTCTTCCATACCTGTTTCAAAAATGGAGAGGGGGATCAAGGGGGTTTACAAGGGTAGGTTTTTTATTCTTAGCTCAACAACCCGTTCAAAACTCACAGCCCTTAAGCCTGTTTTTATACTCAAACGCTCAACAACGCGCATATTAAAGCCCCTCTCCCGTGCCACATATGTCCCCAACCGATCCCATTTTGCGCTGTGGGGTAAGCGAAGCGGGGGGGTTTGGGGTTCACAAGGGTAGTTTTTTAATTCTTGGTACAAAATTGTCCCTGCCGAGGCGTATGTTTTAAGCCCCTCTCCCGCCACACACCTCAACTTACGCTCAAGTTCCGTCATGGGAGAGGGGTTGGGGTGAGGTCATGATGTGCGCTCAACATCACTCCATAAAATACCTACCCTTGTGAAGATCAAGGGGGTGAGGTTCTAACGTCAAATAATCTTCTGCCTACGAACTTCACTGAAAACTGTCAACTGACAACTGTTGACCCCTACATTACATTCCGCATTAAAGTGTCAAAAGAAACTCAAATGAACCCCGTTTT
>CALMZT010000163.1 GCA_937870805.1 uncultured Chloroflexota bacterium | reverse complement strand
GAGTCCCGCGCAAAAACGAATTTTGAAATAACTTGTAATCACCAAAAACCTTTAGGAGTTTTCATGTCCGAACGTTTCCAACAACTTAAAGCAAAAATGGACGCTGCCCGCGAACGCTTGAATACGGTGCTCGATGCAGTGGGAGATCGCAGTGAAGTCCAGGTATATTCTGACGGCGCGGCGTGGAATGTGCGCCAGTTGGCGATTCACCTGGCGGAATCCGATAGGGGACAGACGAACGTTGTCAAAGGAATTGCTGTCGGACAAGAAATTGTCCCTGCTGACTTCGACCTGAACCGCTATAACAAGCGCAGCGTAGAAAAGCGTGCCGAAATGACGATTGAGCAAGCGCGTGAGAGTCTCGACGCGACCCGCCGCGACCTTTATGAATGGCTCGACACCCAGGATGAGTCCGTTCTGGCAAAACAGGGACGCCACGCATCACTGCGCATCCTGTCGATTGAACAGCTTTTGGACGTGATGGCAGATCACGAACGCGATCACGCCGATGACATTGCACGCACATTAGGAATATAAATGATGGAAGCCAAACTCAACGAATTAAAGCAGCGTTTGATGGAAGCCAGCGATCTTAGCTATGCCGGAGCACTCCTCAGTTGGGATCAAACCACTTATATGCCTCCCGGCGGTGCCGAAGCGCGCGGCAGACAATTGGCGCTGCTAGGCAAGCTGGCGCACGAAAGAGCGACTGATCCGGCGATTGGTAAGCTGTTAGATGCGCTTCAATCCTATGGCGAGAGCCTGCCCTATGATTCCGACGACGCAGGTCTGATACGGGCGGCGCGGCGGCAGTATGAGCGTGATACGCGCGTGCCCGCTCAATTTATCGCGCAGTTGTACGAGCATGGCGCGCATTCTTATCAGGTGTGGACGGCGGCGCGCCCCAATAACGACTTCGCCGCTGTGCGCGACAACCTGCAAAAAACGCTCGATCTCAGTCGCAAGATGGCGGATTTCTTTCCTGGCTATCAGCATCTTGCCGACCCTCTGATTGACTTTGCTGATTACGGGATGAAAGCCGAAAGCGTGCGCGAACTGTTCACCGAACTGCGCGAACAGCTTGTGCCCATTGTCAGAGCCATCACCGCGCAGCCTGTCGCCGATGACTCGTTCGTCAAGCAGCATTTCCCCAAAGAGGGACAGCTTGCGTTCGGGGAAAAAATCATCAGAGATTATGGCTTCGATTTTGAGCGCGGACGGCAGGATTTGACGCATCATCCATTCATGACCAAGTTTTCGATTGGCGACGTGCGTATCACCACGCGCATTCAGGAGAATGACATTACTGACAGCCTCTTTAGCACCTTGCACGAAGCCGGACACGCAATGTATGAGCAGGGGATTAACCCAGCCTATGAAGGCACATCACTCGATGGCGGCACATCGGCAGGCGTCCACGAAAGCCAATCGCGTCTGTGGGAAAACATCGTCGGGCGCAGCCGTGCCTTTTGGGAACACTACTATCCGCAGCTACAGGCGGCGTTTCCCGGCAAGCTGGACAATGTGCCTCTCGACAAATTCTACCGCGCGATCAACAAGGTACAGCGCTCACTGATTCGCACCGACGCTGACGAAGTGACTTACAACCTGCACGTCATGATCCGCTTCGACTTTGAACTGCAACTGCTGGAAGGCACGCTCGAAGTACGCGATTTGCCAGAAGCATGGCACGAACGCTACGACAAAGATCTCGGTGTCACCGCGCCTAACGACAGCGATGGCGTGCTGCAAGATGTACATTGGTATGTCGGAATCATTGGCGGCTCGTTTCAGGGTTACACGCTGGGTAATATCCTCAGTGCACAGTTTTATGACACCGCACTCAAAGCGCATCCCGCGATTCCTGATGAAATTGGACGCGGCGAATTCAGCACGCTGCACGGTTGGCTGCGCGAAAATATTTACCAGCATGGCAGCAAATTCACCGCGCCGGAACTGGTCGAACGGGTGACAGGCAGCCCATTGACGATTGAGCCGTACATCCGTTATCTGCGCGGCAAGTACGCCGAACTCTATCAAATGTGATAGAAAGGTCTCGTGACTCGTTATATAGATAGGACGAAAGGAACGCTGTGCAGAGCCAAAAAAGCACTCAAGTTTCACTGCCCTTCTGGCAGCAGTTTGCCATCGCAGAAATGGTGATTTTCAGTGGTGTCGCGCTGTTGTGTAAACTCAGCGGAGAACTGTCTCGTACTACTTATGCGAATGGCTTATTTCTGGCAAGCATCGTGGTGTTGGGGATTGGCGCGTTTGCGGCGCTGAGCACACGCAGTCGCGGCGACAGCTTGAGCCGCTACCTCGAAAACATCAACCCCGATCAACTGAAAGAGCGCGTCGAACATACCCGCGCCATTGGTGACGCTATCGGCGGGTTGACTATGAAAATTGTCATTATCGGTATTGTTCCCCTCGTAGCTTCGATCTACCTGGCGTTAGTACCAGCCTGAGCACAAATTACAGAACGTTCACCTCCTTCAAAACTGAGGGAGGTTTTTGTTTTCTGTGCTATATTCCTATCAAGGAAGGCTCAGATGATGGATGAAGATAGACCCTTACAGACATTCGGCAAGTTTGTGCGCCTCTTTGCGGTAAGTGAAGCGGCGATTTTTCTCGGTGTCGCGCTCATCTGCTGGCTTGGCGGCTGGCGCACACTCAACGATTACGCAACCGGGCTGTTCATCGCAGGAGCTATTGTGATGGGCATCGGCGCGGCAAGTGTGATGGGCAGCAACCGCTACACAGGCGACGTAACCATTCGTTATATCGAAACTGTCTCCGACGAAGATGGCAAAACCCGCCAGCGCCGCTATCAACGCGAAAACGAATCCAGCCGCGTGATTGCGCTCAAAACTGCAATCATCGGAATGCTGCCATTGGTCGTCGGTATTGGACTGACGCTTTTACCACTGCTGCGACGCTAACAAACTTACACAGAACAAGTGTTCCAAAACAGAGTTTTTGATGTATAATGTGTAGACTTGCACAGTGCAAATTCTACGGAGACATGAATATCGGTATTCTCGTTTGATGAACCAAAGTCGGAACACCTGTTATTTTACTGATTTTGCGGCTTACATTTAACTGAGGGGTGTGCATAATCAAGCGAAAGCACCCCTGAGAGTAGAAATGGAGCGAAAAGGCAGCCCCCAAACACTATTGGTAATCATTGCCAGTTGAAGCGACAAAACAGCCAAGCCGAGACAGGTACGAACATTGGGCAACTGTTGAAGGGCTAACTGCTTCTGCCTACCCGTGACCCCTAAGATTTTGCCGATTAAATCAAAGATTGGCTCGATGGCACTTTTGCGTCGCTGCAAGAGAGGGGCGATGTCGGGTTGGGCAATAAACTGGTGGTAAGCACGGGCATAACGTCCCGTTCGCCAACGGAGTGCTGGGGTCAACAGGAGAACATCAGCTTTTGCCCACTGCCGAATACGACTAGCACGGGTATAGGCATCATCTCCTGCCAGTGTCTCTGGTTTGAGCGTGTTAAGCAGAAAAGGTTCTTTGCGTTGCAACGCTTCTGTTTCGCAAAAGGCTGCCGTTTCAACTTCCAATAACATCGGAAAGCCCGCGTGGTTACAGGTCAAATGCAATCCATAACCGTAGACCCAACCATGATAGGCACTTTTTGCCCATGTTGCGTCCGTATCCAAGTGGCGTAACTTCTCCGGTATCCGCCCCGCTTTCCGATCCTTCTGATGCCAGACCGGACCGTGCGCTTTGAACAAACTTTGGTCTTCGTATAAGTGCTTTTTCCCCAATTCCTCTGCCAATGTTTCGCTCACTTCTCCCAAGAATTGCACAAATTCTTGCACCACCTGGTAGAGCGCTTTGTAGCGCCGCGAGAAGGTGCTGCGGTCAGGGATGCTTTCCCATCCCAGTACCGCTTTGATCTCAGGATGCTGTTGTGCCCAACGCCACTGACTTTTGAACTGATAAATCCGTTTCCATTGCATCCACAGAAAAAACACAATCATACTTTGCTGCTGATACAGATACGGATGTCCGATACGCTTCACTTCTGCTGAACCTTGTATAAATGCCTCAAAACGGTTATAGATTAATCCTACATAGTCGTTGAAGGTCGGTTCCATCGTCTCTCTCGCAAAACTTGGTGGTTTTCGCTTGAGACTTACCTCTTTCCTCGGCTATGTCCAATTTCCCTTTTATGCACACCCCTCATTTAACTTTAACGTTGGTTTCAGGTTTGAATATTTTGCGGGTTCTGCTTACACCTTCTTAATTGCAAATTGTGACATCAAACTTATTCCAAAAAAGCCTGATATAACAGGCATAACAGGACTTTATTTGTCTTCTAACACCAGCGCTGCTCCCCGTGCCAGGTTATGCAGCCGCAGTGTGCCATTTTCAACCGTGAACGTTGCGCCACTCAACACGTCAGTCAAAAGCGCGCCATTCTCAACGCCGCTGTGCCATACCGGAACATTGGCTTCTGTCAGCCGTTCCGGTCCGCGATAGCCCACAACGATGAGCCGCTGTTCTGCCGATTGCCGCTGATAGACGATCAAACCATCTGCGGCATACAACTGTTGAAAGCCGCCTTCGACCAGTGCGGAAGCAGACTTGTGCAGCGCGATGAGCTTCTGAAAGTGCGCGCGCAGGTCTTTGTCCCACTCTGCTTCATCCCAGATCATCGTCTTACGGTTCAGCGGGTCGTGCCCACCTTCCATGCCGATCTCATCACCGTAATAGACACACGGTACGCCGGGATAGGTCATCAACAGCACGACGCCCAATTTCACCAGCGCCTTATCCCCTTTGCATTGGTTGAGGATGCGCGCAGTATCGTGGCTGTCGAGCAGATTGAACTGCTGGCACGCAATCACCCAGGGCACAGACGCGCGATATTTCGTCCACTGCTCCGCTAAGGCTTCTGAGGGATACAGTACCGGGTCAGCGTGCGGCGCAGGGTCATGCCATGTGCTGCCCTGATCAGCGCCAGAGAGCCAGCGCCACAGCGCAATCGTGAACCCTTGATAGTTCATCGTCGCATCAAGTTCGCTGCCCTGCAAATGCGGTGAGGCGTCGTAGAAATGTTCGCCGATGATGTAGGTCTGCGGATTATCTTCTTTCACAGCACGGCGCAGCTCACGCCCCATCTTGTGTCCAAGTTGAATCGAGCCTTGCCTCCCCTGCATGTTCGCAACATCCAAGCGCCACGAGTCGATGCGATACGGCTCTTTTAGCCAGCGGCGCAGCACCGAATCCGGCTCACGATAGACGACATCGCGCAGTCTCTGGCTGCGATAGTTCAGCTTGACCAGCGAACGCACCCCTAGCCATGATTCGTAGCTATGGGGGTGGTCGTAGAAAGTGAAGTATTGGGCTGTCGGCGCGTTCGGGTCTTTCTGTGCCTCAGTGAACCACTGATGATGCCAACCGCAGTGATTGAGCGTCACGTCCAGCATCAAGCGCATCCCCGCCGTATCCAAAGCCGTGCGCAGTTCAGCCAGCGCTTCGTTGCCACCGAGATAAGGGTCTACATTATCGAAGTCCTTGATGTCGTAGCGGTGATTGCTCTCCGCGACGAATATCGGCGTGAGGTAAATCCCCGTCACGCCTAAATCACGCAGATAATCCAGTTTCTGCGCGATACCGTTCAAATCGCCGCCATAAAAGTCACGATTGCGCGCTTCTTTCCAGTGCAGCAGCGGTGCGCCCCAGGGACGGCGCTGCGTACCCACACCGTCGCGCGCCCATAAGCCTTCGGGCACATCATTTGATGGGTCGCCATTGTGGAAACGATCAGGGAATATCTGGTAGAACACCGCTGTCGCCAGCCAATCAGGCGCAGCATAATCGGCAAGCAGTTTGAAGTCGTAGTGATCGGGGCTGTCCGAACGACTTGCTCCGAGTCCCGTGAGATAATACGCGCCTTCGTCGGTCAGCAGTTTGAAACGATAGGTATTGTGATGCATCCGCGCGGGCAGCGGCGCGGCGTAGATCGCCCAACGCGCATCCTGCTCAACAATCTCCATCTTCTCCATGTGATTCTCGCCATCGGGCGCGGTGCGCAGAAACACGCCGCGAATGGGCGCGTTGATCGGCGCCCGCAGGCGTATCGTCACGATCTCACCCAGTTTGGGCAGTGGATTGGAAACGTAAAGTGTTGAGCCGTCGTGATGGAGTCCGTGAGTCCAATGTAGGGGTTGTGTCATGCGTCTTCGACTTCCAATTCTAACAGGGGTTGTGCTGGTCCTTCTTTTGGCGCGCGTGTGTACAATTTCGTGAGATACTTCAGCGTGCCGTGTGCAGGATGTTGCAACACATCAGGGGTAAAACGCCAGCCCCAATTGCCGGACGGCGCTCCGGGCGTGTTCATGCGCGTGTCTGCGCCGTAGCCCAAAACATCTTGCAGCGGCATGATAAAGGTGTGCGCTACTGAACGCATCCCCAAGCGAATCATCTCCCAATTCGGCTGCTGGATATTGGTGCCGATGTATTCGGTCATACACTGGCGCTGATCCTGTGTGGCTTCACCGTTCCACCACCCAACAGTCGTGTTATTGTCGTGTGTACCTGTATAAGCGACGCAGTTGGTAATGTAGTGGTGCGGCAGGAATGGGTCTTCGCCGCAAACGCCGCCAAACGCAAACTGCAATATTTTCATGCCTGGTAAACCCAAGCCATCGCGCAAATCAATCACACCCTGCGTAATCAGCCCCAAATCTTCGGCGATGATCGGCAGTTCACCCAGCGCTTTGCTCACCGCATCGAAAAGCTCACGTCCCGGACCTTTAACCCAACGCCCTTTTTCGGCGGTGGCTTCGCTGGCAGGCACTTCCCAATACTCGACAAAGCCACGAAAGTGGTCAATACGCACAATGTCTACAACGGCAAGCGTCGCCTTGATGCGCTGTATCCACCATTGATAACCTGTCTTTTTATGCACATCCCAACGATACAGCGGATTACCCCAACGCTGTCCTGTGGGGCTAAAGTAATCCGGCGGCACGCCCGCCACCGCGAAGCTCACGAAGCGCGCCATGGGCTTCACGCCGTACTTCTTCATCGCGCGCTCGCTCATCAGGATCACCGCGCCCGCGCCATCGGACATCTGCGAGCTGTTGCCGGCGGTCACCGAGCCCCTGGCCGCGAACACGGTCTTCAACTTCGCCAGAGCCTCGAGGGTGGAGTCGGGGCGCGGGCCCTCGTCGGTATCGGCGAGCTTCCTCCTTTGCGCGACCTGGCGCGCGGCGAGGTCCGGCGTCGAGCTGAGCACCTCGTAAGGCAGTATCTCGTCCCTGAAACCGCCCGCGGCGATGGCCTTCGTGGCCCGCTGGTGGCTCTGCACGGCGAAGGCGTCCTGCTCCTCGCGCGTGACCTTCCATTGCTGGGCGACCTTCTCCGCGGTGATGCCCATGCCGTAGGCGATGGCGACGTTCTCGTCCCTGGCGAAGACCGCGTCGTTGAGCGCGATCTTGTTGCCCATCATCGGCACCATCGACATGGATTCGGTGCCCGCGGCAATGACCACGTCGTCGTCGCCGGTGCGGATGCGGTCGGCGGCCAGCGCCACGGCCTGCACCCCCGAGGAGCAGAAGCGGTTGATGGTCATGGCCGGCACCGTGTCCGGCAGGCCCGCGAGCAGCACGCCGATGCGCGCCACGTTCATGCCCTGCTCCGCCTCGGGCATGGCGCAGCCGACGATCACGTCGGCGATGTCATTCGGGTCGAGGCCCGGCACCTGCGCAAGAGCGCCCTTGAGCACGTGGGCGAGCATATCGTCGGGCCGCACGTTGCGGAACATCCCTCGCGGGGCCTTGCCG
>CALMZT010000162.1 GCA_937870805.1 uncultured Chloroflexota bacterium | reverse complement strand
TCGCCGATGATTAATGCCTATGCCAGCGTCATGCAGCGTGCCGGAATGAGTGTTAAAGTACAGCCGTCAGGGAAGTTTTTTAGTCTGCTGACAGCGCAGAAAGGAAGTCAGACGATGACACCAGTCCATCAGGAACATCAGCATGATGAACACGACCATCACCATGACCATTCTCATGGGCATGAGCATCCACACCACCATCACGCCGATCATCATCACGATCATAAACATGAGCACGCCGATCAATTCGATCATACTCACGATCATTCGCACGATCATTCTCACAGGCACAGTTGGTGGAAAACCATCGCCAGCGCGCTGCACCTCCCCGGCTACAGCCACACCCACGATCACGGCGACCTCGTGCAGCAAATGACCCGTGACAACAACAGTTTGGCAATTCGCACTGTATGGTTCGCACTGCTGGCGCTAGGACTCACGACCCTGTTTCAAATCTTTATTGTGATGGCAAGCGGCAGTGTGGCGCTGCTGGCTGATACCGTCCACAATCTCGGAGACTCGCTGAACTCAATACCGCTGTTGATCGCCTTCTATCTAGCGCGTCGTCCCGCGAACCGCCGCTACACCTATGGCTATAACCGCGCGGAAGACATCGCCGGAATTTTTATCGTGCTGTCCATTGGCTTCAGCGCCGCTTATATCCTCTGGGAATCTGTGCAAAAACTCATTAACCCGCAGCCGTTAGATAATCTCGGTTGGGTGGCACTGGCGGCAGTTGTCGGCTTTTTGGGCAATGAATTTGTCGCGCTGTTACAGATCCGCGTCGGGCGCAAAATCGGCTCCGAAGCGATGGCCGCGGATGGGTTACACGCGCGCACCGACGGTTTTACGTCGCTGGCGGTGTTGATTGCCGTTGTTGGCACCTGGCTTGGCTTTCCGATCATTGACCCGATTGTCGGCATTCTGATCGGCGTGATGATTCTGTTTATCACGCGCGACGCTGCCATCGCCATCTGGCATCGGTTGATGGACGCTGTTGATCCGCACATGGTCGAAGCCACTGAAAAAGTGATCCGCGAGCATGATGAAGTCAAAGCCGTGAAGCAGTTACAAATGCGCTGGTTAGGACACCAATTGTACGTGGAATTGCTGTTGGCGCTGGACGAAACGCTCACAATTGCTGAAGGCGAAGCGATTCGGGATCATATCAGCCATCATCTGTATCACACGCTGCCCAACCTCGCGCAGGCAATGATTTCAGTGGTGTCCGTGCAGGGTTACGGACACGAAAGCGAACATCATCGTCAAGCACAAGCCAGTTGAGAATCAAACACTCCTGAGTGCGGCTCAGGAGTGTTGTCGATATTCAGTTGATCGTCATTGAAGGCTATAAGCCTGAGCGTGTTTCTTCAGTGGCAAGTTTGCCTGTACGTTTGCGCTCCGCCATGCGCGCCAAATTGACTTCGGCAATATCCCGCACTGTTGTATTTAACTGCGGCGCGATCAAATCCAGATAGCGGATAATATCGCTGGTGGGCAGGAGCAGTTTGGGGACATCAACGATCTCTAGATTGCCATTTTTGTCGCGCACAATCTTGGTCCACTGGCGACAGGCTTCCCGCGAACTGTTGACAATCGCCCACAGATAGGTGCGGAACGACGCCTGCGGTACGCGCGTTGAAGCGTAATTTTCGTAGTCACCAAGCCTGGTCTCAAGTGAGGTAAAAATCTCAGCACAATGCCACAAGACTTCGCCCGCTTTAGTGCGCATCTGGGCATCATTGTTATCTGCTAACGAGGCGTTATAGAGCGTGACAGTTTCCACCAGCAAACTGGGGAAAAGATAATGAAAAGCGACATTCGGCGAATAAATCGCCAAACCGTGCGCCAAGTCCTGATAGCCATTCAAAAATGTATAGTTCATCGTTTTTACCCTAAACCCTAACATCAATGATGTTATATTTTTGAGTCTACCATTAATTGAGCCTTAAAGAAAACGATTGCACGGAAGACTTTGGTTAGAAAACTGTGATAATTTTTGGCGCTAATCTGCCGTGACCTCTGTTACATCGCGGCGTTCCATAATTGGAATACCAAACCACCACAAAAGTAAGGGCACTAAAGCGACGAACGCAGTGCCTATCGCAATATGGCGCACATACTCTATCCCAAGAGTGTCCACCAGAGCGCCGTGTACAATCGTGCTAAGCACCGTCGCCAGTTGGAAAAATGCCATATCCAGCGCAAACATGCGACCTAAGAAACGATCAGGCACCGTTTTTTGGATAATGACTGAACTGTACGTCCAGTTGACCGAGCCACCCATCGCGCGGATAAACAGCGCCACCAACGCGACCCACAACGCGCCAGCACTGCCCAATACTACCCAGCCCATCAAGGCAAAAAGAAAACCGACTGTTACCAAGCGCCGCATATGCCGCACGGTGCCATCATTAAAACGGTTTATCAAAAGGGGACCCGCCACCGCCCCCACGCCGAACGCACTGTACATGTAGCCTAGGGAAAGCTGCCCGTCACTGCCGACGACAAAAATTTGCGTGGCGAAAATTGTCATCAGCGTATCAACATTGCCGAGGCTGTTTCCACCCTTTACCAGCAGCACCGCCAGCGTTTCGGGGTGTTTTGCCAGGTAAGCCAAGCCTTCACGGAAACTGCCTTCATTGGCGTGGCTTTTTTGGCGTGGCACAGCAGGTTGTACCTGTATCCGCGAGATCAAGAATGCGGCAGCCGCAAAGGTTACGGCATCAAATGCCAGGGCAAAGCCCGCGCCAAAAACGGCAGCCACCACACCGCCAACAATCGCGCCAATCGACAGCATCACCGACCAGGTAACGCTCGACAAGGTGTTGGCGACGACGAGATCTTTTTCCTCAACGAGGCTGGGAATGAGCGCCGATTGTCCCGGCTCGAACACGGCTGCCAGTGTGAATTGAACCACTGTCAGGAGGTAGATCAGCCAGAGCATGTCTTTGCTGCCCGCTAACAGGAACCCCAACACCACGAACACCCGCAGGACGTTGCTATAAATCAACAGGCGTTTGCGATCAAAACGATCTACCAGCACGCCTGCATAGGGACTGACCAGCAGCGGCGGAATAAAACGCGCTAGAAAAAAGCCGCTGATCGCCAAACCGGAGTTATCGCTGTAGCGTGCGACAAGGGCAGTCAGGGTAATGGTGTTAAACCAGTCGCCTGCGAGACTGATGACCTGCGCCCACCACAGCAGCGCAAAGTTGCGGTTACTACGCAGAAGACGCATGTAATCGGACACTAAAAGCCTCGTTTCAGACAAAATTATCTTCTAGAGGGCATCTGAAAAGTAAAATCAGGGTGACAAGGCAGTTGGTTGACGGGCTAATCGCCACACCATGAGATGGATCATTGCGACATAAACCCCAGCTTCACTATTGCGTGGCA
>CALMZT010000161.1 GCA_937870805.1 uncultured Chloroflexota bacterium | reverse complement strand
TAGGGATGTGAACTCGCATCATGTGGATAAATAGGAAGTCCTATAACCACAGGATCGGTCTCATGCAAGAAGTCAATTTCAACGAGGGGCGTCTCACTCGAAACATATTTTGCGCGCCGTGTGCGATAAATTTCATAATATGAACCGCCGGGTTTATTAGCAGCAGAAAGCAATTCAATCCAACCAACGACCTCGCCTAATGCCCCTTGTGCGACAAGCTGTATTTTTACAGCATTAAGTGTATCCAATGGATCAAGTGTAGCTGCCAATTCGCGCTGCCAGGTTGGGGTGCGAGTCGGTTTATGTTTAGGGGTTACTATTGCACTGCTCTCTCTTGCAATCATCACATCTGGGCGAGGGTGTAGGTCTTCATCAGGTTCTACCAATTGTAGCGAATCGTCGCTAATGGCAATATAGTTAGGAGGCAAGCGCTGGTTTAAATGCATTGCCAATTGACCAATATAGAGCGTATGAAATGGACGAAAACTGAATGGGCTTTCGTTTTTTCGTTTACTTTGAAACAAACTATGCAAATGCGGGTTCACCCCGCGATACAGATTTTTCGGCGCCGTGATAGGCATAGCACACCTCATGCGGATGCATTACGCCTATTATAATCGCAACTCTATTCGCTCACCGTCCAATAATCTTCGACACGCACGGCTTCATCTGCGCCTGTCCAGGGTGGCATAGTAACGATGACAAAGCACAGCGGCTCATCGCCTGTGTTGCGAAACTGGAACTGTGTGCCAAGAGGAATTGTCAGTGACACACCCGCCACCACATCTACAACTTCCGTACTCTCTCCTTGCTGGCGATACACTTCGCCGCGCCCTTGCAGGAAATACCAGATTTCCTCGACAGTTTTATGCTTCACGGCTTTCGATACCTGCCCCGGATGCAGCGTACAATGCGCCATATTGCCAGCCTCTACGCTTGCCAGCAAACGTATTTCCGAGCCATCCGGCGCGAGATAATTGGGCTTCTCTGGTAATTCTACTGTCGTAAAATCACTCATCTTGGGGTTGTCTCAACTCATTGCTCATTGCTCATTGCTTCACTGATGCAGCACCCATGTATCCTTGCTGCCGCCGCCCTGTGACGAGTTCACCACCAGCGAACCGCGCCGCAGCGCCACGCGCGTCAAGCCGCCGGGAACAATCGTCACCTTCTCGCCGTACAGAATATACGGGCGCAGATCGACATGTCGCGCTTCCACCTGACCATCAATGAAGCACGGCGCGCGCGATAATGCCAGAGTCGGCTGCGCGATGTAATTGCGCGGGTGCGCGCGAATTTGCTTACTGAACGTAGAGCGTTCATCCGGCGTGCTGTGTGAACCAATGAGCATCCCATAGCCGCCTGACTCCCCCACCGCTTTCACGACCAGCTTGTCGAGATTCGCAAGCACATATTCGCGCTCTTTGGCGTCGCTGCACAGGTAAGTTTCGACGTTTTGCAGAATGGGATCTTCGCCCAGATAGTATTTGATGATCTTCGGCACGTAGGCGTAGACTGCCTTATCATCTGCCACGCCTGTACCAATCGCGTTCGCCAGCGTGACGTTGCCCGCGCGGTAAGCGTTGAACAGACCTGGCACACCCAGGATCGTATCGGGACGGAACGCCAGCGGGTCAATGAAGTCGTCGTCAATGCGGCGGTAAATCACATCGACGCGGCGCAGCCCTGCCGTCGTGCGCGTGTAAACCACGTTGTTATGCACCAGCAAATCCCGTCCCTCAACCAGTTCGATGCCCATCTGCCGCGCGAGGAAGGTGTGCTCGAAATACGCCGAATTGAACACGCCCGGCGTCAGCAGCACAATCGTTGTCGTACCCAGCGCCGCGTCCTCACGTCCATAGGGCGCAAGTGCTTTGAGCGTCGAGAGCAGCGCTTGCCCGTAGTGGTCAATCGGGCGCACGCCGTAATTGCCGAACATGCGCGGGAACACGTTGCGCATCACCGCGCGGTTCGCCAGCATGTACGATACGCCGCTGGGCACGCGCAAATTATCTTCCAGCACGGCGAACGTGCCCGACGGCAGCCGCACCAAATCCGTCCCCACGACGGAGACGTAAATCTCGCGTGGCACATGCACGCCACGCATCTCACGGCGGAAGTGCTTGCAGGTGTAAATCAGTTCGCGCGGCACGACGCCTTCATTGAGGATTTTGCCATCGTGATAAATGTCCTTGAGGAACAGATTGAGCGCTGTGATGCGCTGCGTCAAGCCATCCTCAATCGCCTTCCATTCGGCGGCAGTGATGATGCGCGGCAGCAGATCGTAAGGGAAAATGCGCTCTGTGCCTTCGTCGCCCCCATAAACGGTGAACGTAATGCCCTGATGCAGGAACGACAGGTCGGCGGCTTGCTGGCGGCGCTGAAGTTCCTGCGGCGACATTTGCAGCAGCGCCTGATAAAGCGCCTGATACTGCTCACGCGCGGCGGGCGTCACGCCACCTGCAAACATCTCGTCGTAGGCATCATCTAACAGGTACTGCGTAAACGGTGGCTGAAGCGTAGTCATATCCATCGGGTCATCATCCTTAAGGCGAACGGGAAACATTGTACAGAGCCATGCCACATGAGACAAAAAGTGCTTCCGAATTTACGCATCCGCACTTTGACGCTAGAATTGGACTGAATCAACGTCGAAAGGATAAACCTCATGAAGCGCGCCTTCCTCATCATTGCCTTACTCATGCTGCTCACCACCAGCCAAGCGGCAGCAACCTGTACCGATGGTTTGCTCGAATACGGGGACTCGTGTCAAGATGATTTTCGTTCCCGTGACGAGCAGGTGATTTATGGGTTTTACGGAGAAAGCGGCGATCTCGTCACCGTCACGTTGACATGGGAAGAAAACACAACAGCACAGCTTGTGATGGTGGGTCCGATCATCGAAGGCGACACATCGGAAGAATTCGCGCTTCAGGAAGCGACAGAGGGTGATAACGGCGAAGCAGTCCTTGAAGCCATTGATCTGCCGGAAGATGGCTTATACGGCATTGCTGTCACCTTTGACGACGACGCCACCTATGAGATTCTGCTGGAAGGTGAAAGCAGTTCCGGCGACGGTGGCGGCACTGATGATGTTAAAAATGACCAAATAGACAGCGCTTTTCTTAGAGATACGGTGCTGATCTTCCAGACAGCAGAAGTTCCCAACAGTCCCAACGACGGCTACTTCTATGATGTGCAAATCCTCAACGCCGATGGCGCAGAAACGGTCATTAACACCGGACTGGATACCTACAGCAGCGGCTGTGGCGATCTATCACCTGATGGCGAATCGATTCTCTACACCACCAATCAGGATGGTAATGGTCAAACTACCTACACCCATTTTGAAATTTACAGCGCGCGTGCTGATGGTTCTAATCCGCAGCGCCTCACCGAAACCGAAGCCGACGAGATCGCGCCGCGCTGGTCGCCCGATGGGGAGCGCATCGTCTTTATGGCGAGCGAAACACCCGACGATGCAGACAGCTTTGAAATTTTCGTGATGGACGCCGACGGCGGCAACCTTGAACAGATCACCGACAACAACGACGCAGATCGTTTCCCCGCGTGGTCGCCTGACGGAGAGCGTATTATTTTCCACTCCAACAGCGACGGCGATTATGAACTGTACACGATGACGCCCGAAGGCGACAACGTGGAGCAGTTGACCGATAACGACTGGAACGACGCCCGCGCCGCCTATTCACCCGACGGCGAGTTCATTGTCTACAACAGCAATGAATTGGGCTTCGATG
>CALMZT010000160.1 GCA_937870805.1 uncultured Chloroflexota bacterium | reverse complement strand
GGCATGAGCATGATAGCCACAATGCACGCACTTGAACCTTTCCCCACTGCGATTTCGTCTGTCCCACCTACCGCAGAGGTGGCAGTATTGCGAGGTGTACGCGGGGTTTTTTCGCTCCAGCCGCACCCCACGTTCCTCGCAATGCCGAGCCAACACATCCGCAGTATAGGCGTAGAGCCAGTGAGACAGTCGTCTATTGTGCGTGCGCGAGAACGTCCCGCGCTTGCCACGTTTGACGTGCTTCAAGTCTTCGATACACAACACTTTGATATTCGACCAGTCAAGCTGCTTCAGCGCCTGACCGATCAAATCCTGCGCCTGTTTTTGGGTATGTTTCTGACGTTTGTTGAACCCGCGAATACGCTGAACCGTCGCTTGTCCCACATTTTGTCCATCGGAGAACACCAAGCCATGGACGTAATTGGAGTCCATCCCTACCACCCGTCCCTCCGTCTTGGGCGCAGGACGCGCCTTTTCCAGCAGGAAATCGACAAAGAGACGCCCTTTGCGCCAACCGAGTCGCAGCGTTTTGGACAGTTGCCAGCCTTCGTTCAGTTTGCGGTTGAGGTGGCGTGTGGAGTGAACGGGCAGCAGCAAGCGGGGAGCGCCAGAACCGATGAGTTTGACGGCAATGTCGAAGTGGCGTTTCTGGAAAGGCTCAAGCGTGACGAAATGATAGTAGAGCGTGGTCGTCCAGTGGCGAACCTGCGGTTTGCGCTTCTGATCGTTCTCAATTTGACTGCGCACGGTTTCTTTGGCATGTTTAGCAAGGGCTTGAGCAAGGCGCGTCGTCAAGTTAAAACGCTCACCGCCACGATGCACGGTTTCCAAGTCTGCCAGTTCAGAGGAGAAGTCTCGCCGTTGCCAAAGCAAATCGACAAAATACTGCGTGGCATCATGGCAACCCTGCAAAAAGTCACGGATGAGGGTCGCTTTTCCCACGTTCAAATCATTGAGAAACACGCGCGACGAGCGACGCATGACTTTCGGCTTACGCTGCGCTTTTTTCACCGCATTCCTTCCTTTTTCGCTTTTTCACGAATAAGTCATTCCAACATGGCTGTTTGGGACATCCCGTATTTTTCAGCAAGTTGGGCGCTTAAACGACGGGCTGCTTCGGTGAGACGAAAGCTGGTGGATTTACGCTTGTTCATACGCCTGATTGTAATGCATATTGCGCTACAAGGCAAACGTTTATTGGAAGTTTGTATTGTCGAGAACTATCAAAGAAACGCAAAGCAATCAAGGACCAGTTAACTATGCCTGAATATGATGCGGTTGTAGTGGGATCGGGACCCAATGGACTCGCGGCGGCGATAACGCTGGCACGCAGCGGACGCAAGGTGCTGCTGCTGGAAGCCAAAAGCACCGTCGGCGGCGGGCTGCGCACGGAAGAGGTGACGCTTCCCGACTTCCACCACGACATCTGTTCGAGCATCCACCCGCTGGGCATCGCCTCGCCATTCTTCAAGTCGCTGCCGCTGCACGACCTCGAATGGATCTATCCACCGTCAGAGATGGCACATCCCCTGGACGATGGCAGCGCCGTCATGCTGGAACGCTCTGTGGAAATGACCGCGCAGGATTTAGGCGTTGATGAAGCCACATATCGACGCCTGATGTCGCCGCTGGTCGAGCGTTACGAGCATATCCTCCACGAGTTTTTGGGACCGCTGCGCTTCCCGCGCTACCCGCTTGCGATGGCGCTGTTTGGTACGCTCGCGCTGCCGCCTGCGCATTTCATGGCTAAACTGGCGTTTCGAGGTGAACGGGCGCGCGCGCTGTATGCGGGTTTGGCAGCACACGCCATCCAATCGCTGGAAAATCTGGCGACATCGGCGTTCGGTTTCATGATGGGAATGCTCGGTCATGCGTCCGGCTGGCCCCTGGCGCGCGGCGGCTCGCAAAGCATCGCCAACGCCTTAGCCGCTTACCTTCGCAGCCTCGGCGGTGAGATCGTCACCGACCACGAGGTTAAAGCGCTGAGTGATCTGCCTCCTGCGCGCCTAAAACTTTTCGACGTGACGCCGCGCCAACTGCTGCGCATTACGGGCAATACCCTACCAGCGGATTATCGGAGTAAGCTGGAAGGCTACCGTTATGGACCGGGCGTGTTCAAAATCGACTACGCGCTGAGCAGCCCGATCCCCTGGCGGGCAAAAGAAGCCGCGCGCGCCGGAACCGTCCACGTTGGCGGCACGCTCGGCGAGATCAGCCAGAGCGAACGTGAGGTGTGGCGTGGCGGGCATCCTGAGCGTCCCTTCCTACTCGTGACGCAGCCCACGCAGTTCGACGCCAGCCGCGCGCCGGAAGGCAAGCACATCGCCTGGGTGTACTGCCACGTGCCCAACGGCTCGATGCACGATATGACAAAAGCGATTGAAAATCAGCTTGAACGTTTTGCGCCCGGCTTCGGCGACTGTGTGCTGGTGCGTGCGGCACGCAATACAAAGCGCATGGAAACCTATAACCCAAACTACATCGGCGGCGACATCAATGGTGGTGTGCAAGACCTGCGCCAGTTGTTCACGCGCCCGACGCAGCATAATTATAAGACCCCCATACGTGGGCTGTATTTGTGCTCGTCGTCGACACCCCCCGGCGGTGGCGTGCATGGCATGTGCGGCTATTTTGCGGCGCAGGCGGCATTAGCGGCAGACCAACGGTGATTGAACCTCACTCCTCGACCACCTCTCCTTCAGCACTATGTAATCATCATAAGAGGCTGTCTGATAATTCGAGATGAAATATGGAATGCTGTAGAGACTGGGCTTTTCTGCTCTCTATTTCTCGGTGTTCGCGGTGTCTGGCGCTGCAATTTTCCTTCATTTCTCCCGTTCTTCCTGGCGACCTTGGCG
>CALMZT010000159.1 GCA_937870805.1 uncultured Chloroflexota bacterium | reverse complement strand
GTGGATGCAAGGAACGATGCACAGCTTGAGCGAGAGTCAGCAAGCAGCGCCGAATGAGGTAAGGTGTGAACAGTGCAACAGACCCATGCACAAGGGCGGAAAAGGCAAAAAACAGGTCGTGACCTGACGCGGTGAGGTTGAAGTGGAGCGCCAGTATTATCGAGCATTGATCACCCTTCATGCTGAGGCGGATTGTGTAACCCGCCTCATCACTGCCAATGATTAATCGCCTGTAGTCGGCTCTTTCGCGGCTTTGCGTTCCGCCAGCGCCTTGAGCATGTCATCGACGCGGCTGAACTTGACGCGCAGACGATCTGCCGCCATGCCCATCGCCTGCTCGATACGATCAAGCACCTGCCAGTCGGCATACGATACCCAATTCGGCTTGCGGATGCTCAGAAGATGTTCCAGTGCCTCGCGTGTGGGCGTACCAGGGTTCGACAGTTTTTCGCCGCGCATGTCTTGCAGCAGCATTTCAGCGCTTTCCACCGAATCGGGCTTATTTGTGCCAATGATGCCCGTTGGACCGCGTTTAATCCAGCCGACGACGTAAGCGCCCGTGACAGGTGTAGTGCCGTTCATGACGCGCCCGTTTTCGTTGGGAATAATGCCCGCTTTGTCGTCAAACGGCAGACCGGGCAGCGCCACGCCTTTATAGCCGATAGAACGGAACACCAGCCCCACCGGAATTGTCTGCTCCCAATCGGTGGCTTTCGCGCGTATCGAACTATCCTCACCTAATACCAGTTCATTGCGCACGACGCGGATTTTTTCGACGTGCTCCGTGCCGATCAATTCCACAGGCGACGCGAGAAAGCGCATGTGGATGCGGCGTGTCCTTGGTGGGCGCAGCTTGCCTGTTGCGCTGGTCGTGCGGCGCGCAAACTCCTGCAAGATGGCGACGTTCTTCTCTGCCATCGGGTCGTGGTTGCGCTCCAGATCTTCAAGGCTCAACGGGTCGAGCCGCGCTTCTTCGCTGCGCACGATGATGTCCGCGTCTGCCAGTTCACCGAGTTCTTTGATTTCGGGGTTGGTAAACGCTGCCTGCGCCGGACCGCGCCGCCCGAACACGTAGATTTCCTTGACTTTGCTCTGCTTCAGTGCCTCAAGCGCATAATCGGCGATGTCAGTCGTTTTCAGTTCGTCGTAGGTTTTCGCCAGGATGCGAATCACATCCATCGCCACATTGCCGTTGCCGATGACGGCGACACGTTCCTGCGTCAGGTCAAACTGGCGTTCACGGTAATCAGGATGCGCGTTATACCAGCCGACAAATTCTGTCGCGGCGTGGCTGCCAATCAGGTCTTCGCCGGGGATGCCCATACGGCGGTCAGTTTGCGCGCCGACGGCGTAGATCACAGCATGATAGAACTGTGCCATTTCGTCGTGGCGGATGTCTTTGCCGACTTCGACGTTGCCATAAAAGCGGAAATCGGGGTCAGCGGCGATTTTGTCGTAAAGCTTCGTGACGGACTTAATCGTCTGGTGATCGGGAGCAACGCCGCCGCGTACCAGGCCAAACGGTGTAGGCAGACGGTCAAACATATCAATCTGGACAACGAGATCGGGTTGTTTTTGCAAATGTTGGGCGGCGTAAAAGCCGGAAGGACCGGAACCGACAATAGCGACACGGAGAGGATTGTTAGCTGTGCCGAGAGAGGTCATAGATGTGCCTCATGCATGATGTGCGAGATTTCACAAGGCATTATAGCATCGAAAGGTGTCGTAAAGGCGTAAAAATCGCACTCGACATTTAGACGCTACCTGTCCTACTCTTACGCCATTTATACACTGATGCTGCATAGTTCATTATAGGAAAATTCTGTCTGCGTTTGTTTTCTATCGCTCAGGTGGATGGATTTACGATTATTGCTAAGTATACTGGTTGATGGCGCACATCAAATACGTAGGGGCGAACCAACGTGTTCTTAAGCATCAAAATAAGGCTTAAGGGATTGATGGGCACTAAAAGTGTATCCCTGAAAATCGATAAGATGCACGCCCATTTTCTGTCCACTTCAGTGGACGTGGTACTGCGGCAGCCGGAGACTTCAGTCTCTGGCGCTGCTCACCGAACCCTTAAGGCTTAGCTTGATGCCTGAAAACCTGTGTGTTCGCCCGTCGGGTAGACCTATGGGACTGCCCCTACAACAACGCTTGTAACCTTTCTTGACCTACCCCATGATTTTGATGCAGTCGCCCTGTGTTAATATGCTAGAGATTGCAGTTTCGGAATATTTAGCGCCTGTTGCCTCGCTCAACCCTCACGGGTATTCCTACTGTCTCGCCTTCGTAGTCCTCATGCAGCGTCGGAAGCTGCATCATTTCGGCAGAAGTGATGGGCAGCGCGAAGTACACCGCCGTGCCGACACCCTGCGTACTCTTGACCTTGATGCTGCCGCCATGTGCCTCTAGGATGGTCTTGGCTGTGCTTAAGCCCTGCCCCATGCCCGGCACGCGAATGACCGTACCATCGCTCACGGTGGGCGTTCCACGATAGAAGCGCGTAAACACATTTGGCAAGTCCTGCGGCGAAATCCCCACGCCGTTGTCACGCACGCGCATGATGGCGATACCGGGATGTTCCTCGCCCTTGATCTCCAGCGTGAGCGCGCCACCGGGCAGCGTGTACTTAATGGCATTGTCGAGAATGTTGCCGATTGCCCAGCGCAGACGTTTTTCATCACCCAGAATGAACAATCCCTTTTGCTCAATGATGATGTGCAGCGTGAGTCCGCTGGCTTGTGCCACCTGCCGCCACTCATTCGCGCACGCCCACAGCAGCGTTTCCATGCTGATCGCGCGTTGTTTGCCGAGAGTTGGCTGGCGCTCATCTCCGGTCAATTCGCGCATTTCCACAATCGTTTTTTGCAGCGTCAGCGCGTGTTTAATCATTTGCCGCGCAAACATGCGTACAGGCTCAAAATCGCCGATCATTCCCATGCGTGCCAGATCAGCAAGCGGCAGTTGCACCTCTTGTTCGAGCTTGTCCAGCAGATTTTGATTGGCACGTTCGCGGCGTACTTCACTGCTGATGTCCCGCAGCACGATCACCGTGCCCACGCGCTGGTTGGTAGCAGAAAGGATTGCCGCCGCCTGCGCGCTCAACATTTTACCGTCGAGATTGACGCGCTCAGGATCGCCTAGTGCGTACAAACCGGGCGCAAGCTGCGTACCTAACATGTGCGCCGCAACGGCTGATAGCTCATGCAAGCCCGAACTGCGGAACACGCGCTGCGAACCCAACAGCGTGCGCGCCAACTCGTTCATCAGCAGGACGCGCCCGTCTAAATCCTGCACAACCACGCCATCACCCATCGTTTCCAACACAGAAACCAGATGCGCGGTTTCACGGCGTTGGCGGCGCAGAGCACTCCGCAGCGTATCCTGCTGCTGCTGTGCGTATTCGGCGTACTGGTCGAGTGCCTGCCCCATCGCGCCGATTTCATCCGTCGCCAGCATTTCCGTGCGCGCAATGGCATTGCCTGCTGCGAGGTCTTTAGCGACAGTTGCTACTCGTTCGATGCGCCCACTTATGCGCGCGACGCCGATAAATGCCACGATAATCGCTGCGCCTGTGAGCGCCGACGCAAACAGCGCCGTGATTTGGCGTCCGATTTCGGTAGCGAATGTCGTATCATCAGGCAGCAGCGCCGCCACCAGGCCAATCGTGGTACCGCCATAAATCAAAGGCTGATACGAGGCACGATAGCGCTGCTCCCCGATTTGCACGTTTTGCGTCACCACCTGCCCCACTGCCCCTAATGCCTGCCCAAAGAGTTCCGGCGCAAGTTCCAGCGAGGGGAGGGCGGCGAGATTGGGATACGTCGTTTGAAGCAGCGTGCCATCTTCGCCATACAGCGCGACATCGGTTAAAGAACTGCCTTTGAGTTCGCTTAAGACACTGGGCAAATCATTACCCACCAGTACCACACCCAACTGCTGATCGTTAGAACGCAGTGGCACAGCCGTAAACAGCATCAAGCCCAACGGCGCGCGCATCAAACCAGTAGCGACTTCCGTGCTGCCGCTGAGAATCGCCTGCACTAAGGGCTGCGTGCTCAGGTCTGTGGCGCTGCTGACGGCGTAATCTACCGCTAAGCCCGGCGTCTCGACGCGCAGCACGCCCAACACTTCACGCCCGACTAAATCGGTGACGACGATGCTGTCGAGATCAGAGAGGCGCGCGAGACTTTCGAGGATGTCTTGCAGCGGCGCGGTCTGTTGGTCAAGGACATTCAAGCCAACATTTTCGGTAAAAGCGACGCGCTGCGCCTCTTGTACCTGCGTCGCGTAGAGTTCGATGGTACGGCTCGTGATGGCACGGCTGTTTTGCAGCAGAATGTTGTCCTGCGACACTGCCATACCGCCGCCGAGATTGTTCGCCAGCACATACGCGCCAACCATGGCAACGGGCAGCAGCGCAATGAACAGCGGCAGGATGAATCGCCAGCGCAGAGAGATGAAACGAGGTTTGTTTTTGGGTTTGGTATTAGATGTTTTTTGACTCATAAGAATGATTATAGCGATTTATGGATTTTGCGCGCCGTGAGACTTGTAAAGGCGTGGCTTATGAGCGCAAACACACCAAATTGCATTACAGCGTGGGTTCGGGTTCACCCGCATAAGCGAGGATAATTTTGTCGCGTGGTATACCTTGCTGTAGTAACGCATCCACCAGTTTTTTGTCGGTAGCGTCCTCTTCAATAATCACTTTATCCTTCACAATACGCGCCATCACCACCACAGAGGCGATTTCTTCACGAGTTGGATAATCAACAGCATTGACGGCGAAGATTTGATTTTCG